>CALVKX010000066.1 GCA_944333375.1 uncultured Eubacteriales bacterium | reverse complement strand
GAGCGTCCCGATGGATTCGTCCCTCGTGGAGTGCACAGAGGCCGTCAGCTCGTCGAAGGCCTCCGTGGAAATGCTCTGGTCCAGAAAAAACCACTGCGACGCGACCATCGTCGCCGTATTCATGCTCCAGCCGACACGGGCGAGCTCCTCCTCGGGGATGTCGCGGATGTCGTAGCGGTCGATCAGTTCCTCGGTCGCCGACTGCCACCGCAGGTATTCACGCGCCCCGTTTTCCTCGATTTCCCATTCCCGAAGCCCCGCCATGGAGCCCAGCACCACAGCAAAGGCGCAAGCGCCCGCGAGCAGGGGCCGAAGGCTCCGCTTCCCGCCAAGCCCGTCCCGCCCAAGCGCCACATACCCCATCGCCAGCGCGCAAAAGGCCAAAATGGGCAGGAGCGTAATCTGCCGCAGCGAATAGGCCAACACGCACAGCAGAAGCGATAGCCCCATGCCGCGATAAACGGCGCCTCTGGAGGCGGCCCCGTCGATGGAGAGGATCTGCGCCGCCGCCGCCGCGCCCAGCAGCGCAGCCGTCTGCGTAAAGGTGATGCGAGCGACATAGGGAAGCACGAAGGCGAAGCCGAAGGCCAATGCGAACAGCGCGCCGGCCCAGAGCGGGAGGTTCTTTCTCAGAAAGCCCTGCAGGATGCTCTTTTGGCAGACCACGGAAGCCAGAAACAAAAAACCAAGCTGCATCCAGCTAAACCATGCCACCCCCGGCGCGGCCAGGCCAAGCCAGTGCAGCGGCCAGGCCAGCAGGCCGTGGATATAGATATGAAAATGCGCCGGCTCGCCCGTTTCATAGCCCATGAAGGGACGCAGAATCCCCGAATCGTCATTGACCGCATACTTTGGATCCAGCGCCAGAAAGACGAAGGCAAAGAGCGCCGCCGTCATCCCTATCCCAATCAGCCAGCAAAGGCCGTTTCTGCGGCGTGTAGTCATAAGCGTCTCTCCTTTTCTTCCTTCTGACCGTCGGCAATCTCCACCAGATAGGGCGGGCGACGGCGGGAGGCGTCAAAGGTGCGCCACAGGTACGCGCCCAGAAGGCCCAGCGTCATCATGACCACGCCGAAGCTGAGGAGCTGGAAGATAAACATCATGGTCCAGCCGGTCACGTCAATGCGGCCGGTGAGCTTGGACACCAGCGCGTCGATGGCCCAGATGACCGAGACGATCACCGACACAAACCCAAGCCCCGTCACGATCGTGATGGGCAGGGTGGAGAAGCTGAACAGCGTGTCGGCCACCAGCCGGATCTTCTTTTTCAGCGTCCAGCGTCTCTTGCCGATCTTGCGCTCCCGGCGGATGTAGGTGACCACGCCGGTCTTGAAGCCGCTCCAGAGGATCTGGCCGGTGAGCGCGCTGTTGGGCTCGTCCATGCGCTTGAGCACCTCGATGACGCGCCGGTCCACAAGGAACACGTCAAAGCCCTTTTTGGGCATGCCCGGCAGGGCAAATCTGCGGGTCATGGCATAGTACAGGTCCGCAAAAAACTCCTGCGAGCGGCTTTCCTCCCGGCCCTCGCGCACGGCCAGCACCACATTGTTGCCGCTCTGCCAGCTTCGGTACATGTCCAGCAGCATTTCGCTGGGCTCCTGGAGGTCGGCGGCCTTGACCACCGCGCAGTCGCCCGTGGCGTTGACCAGGCCGCAGAGGGTCGCCGCGTCGCTTCCGAAGTTGCGCGAGAGGTGAAAGACGCGGATGCGGCCGTCCTTTCGGGCCAGCTCACACATGACCTCGTAGCTGTTGTCGCCGCTGCCGTCGTCCACGAAGATCAGCTCGATGTCGCAATCCGCCACATCCAGCACCTTTTCCTTCAGGTCGTCATAGAGCGGGGGCAGGTTTTCGGCGTTGTAGTACACGGGCACGACGATGCTCATCTTAGGCACGGCCGTTCACCTCCCGCACAAAGGCGTCGTAATCGCGGATGTACTCGTCCGCGTCATAGGGCTCGCTGGAGAGCACCAGCAGCACGGAATCGGGCGAAAAATCGTACATGTCCTTCCACACCATTCTGGGAAGGTACAGCCCCGTGTGCGGCCGGTTGATGGAAAAGACCGCCTCGTTGCCCACGCCGTCGCGCACGCGCACCTTGCTCTGTCCCGCCACATTGATGAGCACGAACTCGCTTCTTCGATTGGCATGGCAGCCGCGCACCACGTCGGCATCGCTTCCGTAGATGTAAAACACCCGTTTGATTTCAAAGGGGATGTCCTTGAGACCCTCGACCACCACCAGATGGCCGCGCTCGTCGCCATGCTGGGGAAACTCCAGCATGTGGACCGAATCGGTGCGCATGGCTCATTCCTCCCGGTATGCTTTGGTATAGATGCGGTTGAGCGAATGGAGGGCGCCGTAGCCCTCCTTGTTTTGAATCAGGCCGGTGTTGAGCACCCTTCCCCGGTCGTGCGTACTGGTGCCGAAGGAGACGCACCCGGCGCCCAGCGCCAGCCCTTCGCGTACCACGCTGTCGTAGAGGTACGTGGAGGGCACGCAGCCCTTCATGGGCGCCGTGGCCAGGTACTGCGTATGCAAAACGCGCGCCTGACGAAACCAGAACAGGCACGCGCCCGCAACCATCTCGCCCTCCGGGGTAAACACGCCCAGAAAGCGCGCCTCATCGCGAAGCCGCGCTTCATGAAAATCCGCCAGCTCCGCCAGCGTATGCACGGGCGTGGCGTCAAATTTTTTCAGGTTCTGGCAAAGCAGCTCATAAAAGGCCGCCAGCTCCTCCCGCGTATGCAGGGGGCGGTCGGAAAGCCCGGCCTTGACGCACTTTTTGAGGTCGTAGCGCTTGTTGAAGCTGTAGGCGGCCACCAGCTCCTCATGCGTGCGACCCGCGAGGGGCACATAGGCGGCGATCTCCAGTTCGTCCGTGTAGCCCGCGTGGTAGAGGGCGTATTGCAGCGCGTCGGTGGGTAGGGTGCTGAACAGGTCGCTGGTGAGCCTGAGCTCGGCCGCGCCAAAGCCCTGCTGCATCCAAAATGCGTCCAGCTGCTCCATCAGCGCCACCAGCCGCGGCGCGCGAAGAAGCGCCGGGGAGATCACCGGCCCGCCGAAGGTGCTGCCGGGATGGGAGCGCAGCATACGCACCCCGTCCACCGTCTGCGCCGCGGCGGGACAGACGGCCACCAGCTCCTGTCCGTCCAGCACCATAAGGGACGCGTCCTCGAAGCGGCCCTGCGGATGGTAGCCCAAAAAACGGCGCGTGTGCAAAAAGGTGCCGTTCATGGACCCCTCCATCACGAAGCGGTCCCATTTTTCATCCCACGAAGGGTCGTAGGGTAAGAGGTGAAACGTATCCATGGCTCTCCTTTACGGGCGGAAGCGGTTGATGGTGTCGATGACAAAGGCCTGCTCGTCCTCGCGCAGTCCGTTGAACATCGGCAGGCTGAGCACCTCGCGGGCGTTTTTTTCGGTGATGGGGAAATCGCCCTCATGATAGCCCAGGTAGCGGTAGGCCTCGCTCAGATGCGGCGGAATGGGATAGTGGATCTCGCTGCCGATGCCGTTTTCCAAAAGCCACGCCTTGAGCGCGTCGCGGTGCGGGCTGTGGATGACGAACTGATGCCACGTGCTTTCCACGCCCGGCCGCACCTTGGGCAGCGTGAGAAATTCCGTGTCAAGCCCCTCCAGGTAGCGCCGGGCGATCTGGCGGCGCTCCGCGTTGAGCTCATTAAGATAGCCCAGCTTGACATGAAGCAGCCCGGCCTGAATTTCGTCCAGGCGGCTGTTGGCGCCCACCACCTCGTTGTGGTACTTGACGCGGCTGCCGTAGTTGCGAAGCGCCCGGCACCGCCCGGCGAGCTCCTCGTCGTCGGTCACGATGCAACCGCCGTCGCCGAAGGCCCCCAGGCCCTTGGTGGGATAGAAGCTGAAGCAGCCGATGTCGCCGAAGGTGCCGGACTGTTTCCCGTGAAACAGGGTGCCGTGGCTCTGGGCGCAGTCCTCCACCAGCCGGAGGCCGTATTTTTGCACGATCCGGCCGATCTGGTCCATATCGCAGGTCTGGCCGAAGAGATGCACGGCCAAAATGGCCCTGGTTCTGGGCGTGACGGCGGCCTCGATGCGGCCGGCGTCGATGTTGTCATACGCGTCCGGCTCGACAAACACGGGCGAGGCGCCGTTGATGGTGATGCCCATCACGCAGGCGATATAGGCGTTTGCGCAGACGATGACCTCGTCCCCCGGCCCGATGCCCAGCAGCCGAAACGCCATCCACAGCGCGTCCAGACCGCTGGCCAGCCCTACGCAGCATCTGGCCCCGAGATAGGCGGCAAAGGCTTCCTCAAACGAGGCAACCTCCTTGCCCAGAATGTACCATCCGCTGCGGAGCACCTCCAGCGCCTTTTTTTCATATTCGGCGGCATGCAATTCAAAGGGCCGCTTGAGATCGTTTGCCGGAATCCTCACCCGCGCCATAAAACCCGCTCCCCCGCCTCAGGCAAATTCCATTTCATTATAATGTTTCCTCAGGGATTGTCAACAACGGCGCGTTGCGGTACAATGGCACAAGCATGCCCGCTCCGGCGGGGAGAGGGGGGCCGTCATGGAACGTTTTCGCGCCCTTTGGCGCCACGCGATGCAAAGGCCATGGATCGCCAAATGCTGGCAATTCGTGAAATTCGGCATCGTGGGCGTGTCCAATACGCTGATTTCCCTGGCGGTGTACCAGCTCGCGCTGAACGCGCTGGGGATGCACTATCTGGCCGCCAACCTGCTGGGACTTGTCATCAGCGTCATCAACGCCTACTACTGGAACAACCGCTGCGTCTTCGGCGGCGGGCAGAAGCGGCCGTTTTCCAGGCATGTGGCGCTGTATTTCAAATCCCTGACGGCCTACGGGGGCACCTTCGTGCTGGACTCGCTGCTGCTGGTTTTCTGGGTGGAGGCGGTCGGCATCCCGGAGGCCCTGGCGCCGGTGCTCAATCTGTGCATCACCATTCCTGTGAATTTTTTCGTCAACAAATACTGGACGTTCCGCCGGTAGCGGAACGCAAAACAGCCCCCGGCGAAGGAGCATATCCCTCGCCGGGGGCTCTGTCTGTCTTAGGCCTGCATGGCCATGTTTTCCGCGGTGGCCGTAAGCTCGCCGCCAGCGTCCACGTCCACCCGCACGGTCTGTCCGGGCAGCACGTCGCCGGCGACGATCCTGCGGGCCAGCATGGTCTCCAGATGGCTCTGCATATACCGCTTGAGCGGACGCGCGCCGTAGACCGGGTCGAAGCCCGCCTCCGCGATGGCGTCCACCGCCGCGTCGGAAAGCACCAGGTCGATGTTCTTCTCCCTGAGGCGACCGGCCAGATGGCCCGCCAGCAGGCGCACGATCTGCGCGATCTCGTCCTTCTCCAGAGGCTTGTAGAACACGATGTCGTCAATGCGGTTGAGGAACTCCGGACGGAACTGGGTCCTGAGGAGCTGCATCACGCTGTCGCGGGCGCTCTGGGTGATCTCACCGTTCTCGATGCCGTCCAGCAGGTACTGGCTGCCGAGGTTGGAGGTCATGATGATGATGGTGTTCTTGAAGTCCACCGTGCGGCCCTGGCTGTCGGTGATGCGGCCGTCGTCCAGCACCTGCAAAAGGATGTTGAACACGTCGGGATGCGCCTTTTCCACCTCGTCCAGAAGGACCACGCAGTAGGGCTTGCGGCGCACGGCCTCGGTGAGCTGTCCGCCCTCCTCGTAGCCCACGTATCCCGGAGGCGCGCCGACCAAGCGGCTGACGGAGAACTTCTCCATGTACTCGCTCATGTCGATGCGGACCATGTTCTTCTCGTCGTCAAACAGGCTCTGCGCCAGCGCCTTGGCCAGCTCCGTCTTGCCCACGCCCGTGGGGCCCAGGAACAGGAAGGAGCCGATGGGGCAGTTTTCGTCCGCGATGCCGGCGCGGCTGCGCAAAATGGCCTCGGAGACCTTCTGCACGGCCTCGTCCTGGCCGATCACGCGGCGGTGCAGCTCCTGGGGGAGCTGGAGCAGCTTCTCGCGCTCGCCCTCCTTGAGCTTGGTCACGGGGATTCCCGTCCAGCGGCTGACGATGCGGGCGATCTCGTCGTCGGTCACCTTGTCGCGCAGCAGGCTTTCGTCCCCGCGCTCGCGCTCGGCGATCTCCTCCTCCTTGGCCAGCTCGCTCTTGAGGCTGGGAAGCTTGCCGTACTTGAGCTCCGCGGCCTTGCCCAGATCATAGACGCGTTCGGCCTTCTGGATCTCGGCGTTGACCTGCTCGATCTGCTCGCGCAGCTTCTGCACCTTCTGGATGGCGGTCTTTTCGTTCTCCCAGCGCGCCTTCATGGCGTTGAACGCCTCGCGCTGCTGGGCCAGCTCCTTCTCCAGCATCTCCAGCCGGCGCTGGCTGGCCTCGTCCTCCTCCTTCTTCAAAGCCGCCTGCTCGATCTCCAGCTGCATGATCCGGCGGCTGACCTCGTCCAGCTCGGAGGGCATGGAGTCGATCTCGGTACGGATCATGGCGCAGGCCTCGTCGACCAGGTCGATGGCCTTGTCGGGCAGGAAACGATCGGTGATGTAGCGGTTGGAAAGGGTTGCCGCGGCGATGAGCGCGCCGTCGGTGATCTTCACGCCATGGAACACCTCGTAGCGCTCCTTGAGGCCGCGCAGAATCGAGATGGTGTCGGCCACGGTCGGCTCGGTCACCAGCACGGGCTGGAACCGGCGCTCCAGCGCGGCGTCCTTTTCGATGTACTTGCGGTACTCGTCCAGCGTGGTCGCGCCGATGAGGTGCAGTTCACCCCTGGCCAGCATGGGCTTTAAGAGGTTGCCCGCGTCCATGGAGCCCTCGGTCTTGCCCGCGCCCACGATGGTGTGAAGCTCGTCAATGAAGAGCAAAATCTTGCCCTCGCTCTTTTTGATCTCAGCCAGAACCGCCTTGAGTCGCTCCTCGAACTCGCCGCGATATTTCGCGCCCGCGATCAGGCTGCCCATATCCAGGCAGAACACCGTGCGGTCCTTGAGGGAGTCGGGCACGTCGCCGCGCACGATGCGCTGCGCGAGGCCCTCGGCGATGGCCGTCTTGCCCACGCCCGGCTCGCCGATCAGGACGGGGTTGTTCTTGGTCTTGCGGGTCAGGATGCGAATGACGCTTCGGATCTCGTTGTCACGGCCGATCACGGGGTCCAGCTTCTGGTTGCGGGCCTCGGCCGTCAGGTCCTGACCATACTTGGCCAGCGCGTCATAGGTCTCCTCCGGGTTTTCGCTGCTCACGCGGGCGTTGCCGCGCACGCTCTGCAAAGCGGGCAGAAAGCTCTTTTCGTCGATCGCGTACCCCCGCCACAGCTCCGCCATGGCGCGCGTGGGCTTCTCAAGCAGCCCCAGGAAGAGATGCTCAACGCTCAGGTACTCGTCCTTCATGCGCTGCGCGCGGTCCCTCGCCGCCACCAGCGCCTTTTCCACGTCGTTGGAGATATAGATTTTGTCAGGTTCCCGGCCGCCACCCGTCACCTTGGGCTGCCGGGCGATCATCGTCTCCAGGCGGGAAGCGATCTCCTGAGGCTGCTTGCCCATCTTGGTCAAAAGCTGCGGGATCAGGCCCTGCGCATCGGAAAGCAGCGCGTACGCCAGATGCTCCTGGGTGACCTCCTGGTTCTGATATTCAATGGTCAGCTGCTGCGCGGCAGCCAGCGCCTCGCGGCTTTTTTCAGTAAACTGTTGATTGGTCATATCAAACGCCTCCTTCGATTGAGGGGGATCAATGGTTTTTGATGAAGGTAAAAGCTATTGACTAACTTTGACCTTCATTTGTAGTATAGCATGGTTTTGACGCTTGTCAATAGGGTGGACAAAAAAAGATGGAGCATACCCTTGATATTTTGAAACTACTGTTTATAATATACTAGTGAATGATACATCTATCTTTTGGCGCAAAGGAGGACCTGTGTGAATCCGCAGTATAAAAAGGGCGTGCTGGAGCTGTGCGTGCTGTCGATGCTCAAAAAGGAGGACCGTTACGGATATGAGATTTCCGAACGGCTTTCCAAAACGATCGAGATCTCCGACGGCACGGTATATCCGATTCTCAGAAAGCTCAAAAGCGACGGGCTGGTGACAACCTATCTTCAGGAGGAAAGCGGAGGACCACCGCGCAAGTACTATTCGCTGACAGCCAAGGGGCAGGAAGCCTACGAACACGACCGAACGGAGTATCTTCGATTTGCCAATGCCGTTGGAGCGTTGCTGGAGGATGAAGAAAATGACTAAAGCACAATTTTTACAGACCATGAAGACGGCGCTGGAGGAGCGGTGCCTGCCGGATGCCGCGGAGATCTTGGAGGAATATGAACAGCATTTTGCCTTCAAATTGGCCGATGGCTAAGCAGGAAATCGCGCAAAAGCTGGGCGATCCCCTGGGACTTGCCGCCCAGTTCGACGGGCAGCCGTCGCGTCAGGGACAGGGGCGAGGCCGCGGCGCCGCCATCGCCGGGATGTGCCTGGCAGCCGTGCCTGTGGGCGCGTTTTTCCTTCTGCTGGCAGGCTGGTGAATTCTGGTTGCCTGCTTTTCGCTGGCCTCTCTGGCGCTGGGGGTCTGCCTTATCGCCGGCCTGTCCCCCCTGGGGCTCATTATGCCGATGCCCCACGGTATCTCCGCCGTCTTTGGCATCGCCCTTGCGGCGCTTTCCGTGCTCTCGGCGGCGGGCTGCGTGTATTTCACGGCCTTTTTCCGCCAGCTTCTGCGCTCCTGCCGCCGCTGTTTCAAAAACGCCGTTTCCATCTCTCCCCCGCTCCCGCCCATCCCCGCCTTCCCCACTTTCAGCCTGGGGCGCAGGTGCGCTTCTATGCTGCCGACCTCATGCGCCGGCGGGAGGTGCTCGAGCTGAGCGCCCGCATCCGCGAGGACCTTGACCGCACCGCCGGGGGACGTCTCCATGTCCTCATTAACAATGCAGGCTGTGCCCGAAACTGGTATGCCACCACGGAAGACGGCATTGAGCAGCAGTTCGCACTCAACTACCTTGCCGGCTTTGTGCTCACCCATGAGCTGCTTGAGGCGCTCCTTCGGGCGGGCGGGCGGATCCTCATGACCGCCAGCCAGTCCCACAGGGGCATCCGCGTCCACTGGGACGATCCCATGCTGACCCGCGGCTACAATCCGCTCACGGCCTATAAGCAATCCAAGCTGTGCGACATTCTTTTCGCCCGGGCCCTCAACGACCGCTATGCACCGCTTGGCATACGGGCTTATGCCGTGGACCCGGGCCTTGTGAAAACAGAAATCGGCAACAAGGCAGGCGGACTTGTCAGCCTCGTGTGGACGCTTCGCAAGCATTGGGGCATCCAGCCGTCCGCCTTAGCCGAAACCTTTGCACGCCTGTGTCTGCTGCCCCAGCACCCCGTGGGCCTGTACTTCGACCGCTACGGCGAAAAGGCGTTCAGCCGGCAGGTGACGGCCGAAAACGGCGCCCGTCTCCTTTCCCTGAGCGA
>CALVKX010000065.1 GCA_944333375.1 uncultured Eubacteriales bacterium | reverse complement strand
CGGACCACCACGTCCACCGGCGCGTTTTCGCCGAAGCCGGAGTCCACGCAGGGGAAGTCGTTGCCGCTGAAGTGCACCAGCTCGTCGCGCACCATGGTGCCGCGCAGGATGTTGCTCTCGCCGATAAAATCCGCGACAAATGCGTTCACCGGCTCGTCGTAGATGCGCTTGGGATCGCCGATTTGCAGAATATGGCCGTCGCGCATGACCACGACGGTGTCGCTCATGGTGAGCGCCTCCTCCTGGTCGTGCGTCACATAGATGAAGGTGATGCCAAGGCGCTGCTGCATGCTTTTTAATTCCAGCTGCATCTCCTTGCGCAGCTTCAGATCCAGCGCGCCCAGCGGCTCATCCAGAAGCAGCACCTCCGGCTCGTTGACCAGCGCGCGCGCGATGGCGATACGCTGCTGCTGGCCGCCGGAGAGCTGGTCCACGCTGCGCTTGCCGTAGCCGCTGAGATTGACCAGGTCCAGCATGCGGTCCACGCGCTTTTTGATCTCGTCGCGCGGCACCTTGGCGATCTTGAGGCCAAAGGCGATGTTGTCCTGAACGTTGAGGTGGGGGAAGAGCGCATACTTTTGGAAAACCGTGTTGACGCGGCGTTTGTAGGGCGGAAGGTCCGTGATGTCCCGCCCCTCAAAGAGCACCGTGCCCTCCGTGGGATATTCAAAGCCGCCGATGATGCGCAGCGTGGTCGTCTTGCCGCAGCCGCTGGGCCCCAGCAGCGTCACAAACTCCTTTTTGCGCACATACAGGTCAATGTCACACAGGACCCTCGTCCCGTCAAACTCCTTGGAAACGCCCTTGAGGTCGATCAGATGCTGCTTGTCAATCATGGCGCGACACTCCTTCGCTTGGTAGGATGCATCAGAAGCTGGGCGGGGTCGATACCCACAGCACGGTGGCCGGCCGGGTCCCCGGGTTCTCCAGAAAATGCGTGGCGCTGGGATGGAGGCAGAAGCTGCCGCCCTTTTTGACCGTATGGCTGCGCTTGCCCGTTACCAGCGTCACCTGTCCGCGCAACACATAGCCGAACTCCTCGCTTTCCAGCGGCGGGAGTACCGGGCTCTTGCCGCCGGGCGAAAGCTCCAGCAAAATGGGCTCCATGCTGTTTTTCTGGGCATCCGGCACAAGCCAGGTGATCTTGTGGCCCGCTTCCTCGTCCTCTTTTTCAAACATGTCCTGAGGGGCGAAAACCACCTTTTCGGTGCTGTCGTCGCTGAAAAAGCTCTGCAGGGTTACGCCGAGACATTCCAGCATGTCCTTGAGCGTGGCGATGGAGGGGGAGGCGAGGTCCCGTTCCACCTGAGAGATGAACCCCTTGCTCAGCTCGCAGCGGTCAGCCAGCTCCTCCTGGGTCAACCCCCGCTGGATGCGCAGCTCGCGCAACCGTTCGCCGATCTCCATGCGCTCCCCTCCTCTGACGGGCCGGGCGCGGAGGGTATCCGCAGACGGCCGGGAGTTTAGAATTAGTAAACTTCAAAGCAGGGGATATTAAACCACATTGTCCGTTGCGTGTCAATATCGTTTTTCACAAATTTCGATAAAATTTTCCGGCCTGCTCAGCCACTGATAGCGCTTTGCGTTTCGTGTCAAGAAAAACTTGCGTTTGTGCCAAAACAATGGTATACTGTCAAATGGTGCCCTTTGATAAATATGGTTATGGCAGCTTTGCATGCCTCAGGAGGAAAACGCATGGAACATACGGTGGAAAAACTGTCCGGCAACAAAGTCAAGATATCGTTCAAGGCGCCCGCCGCCGATTTTGAGCAGGCCGTGGAAAAGGCTTATCTCAAGATGCGCGGCCAGATCAGCGTCCCAGGCTTCCGCAAGGGCAAGGCCCCGCGCAAGCTGATCGAGCGGATGTATGGCGCCGGCGTTTTCTATGAGGATGCGCTGGAGATCCTGTTCCCGGAGGCATATATGACCGCCGTGAAGGACAACGACCTCAAGCCCGTCGGCCGTCCCGAGCTGGATGTGCAGGAGATGGAGGCAGGCAAGGACCTGGCGTTCTCCTGCGAGGTGTTTGTCATGCCCGACGTCAAGCTGGGTGAATACAAGGGCGTTGAGGTGACGCGCCGTGTGCGCAAGGTGACCGCCGAGGAAGTGGACGGTCGCATCGAGCAGGAGCGTAAGCGCGTGGCCCGCAGCGTGGACGTGACCGACCGCGCCCTGGAAAACGGCGACAAGGCCGAGCTGGACTACGCTGGCAGCGTGGACGGCAAGGCCTTTGCGGGCGGGACGGCCGAGCATCAGACGCTGGTCATCGGCTCGGGCAACTTCATCCCCGGGTTTGAGGAGCAGATGGTCGGCATGACCATCGGGGAGGAGCGCGACCTGCATGTGACCTTCCCCGGGCAGTATCACGCCGAGGAGCTCAAGGGCAAGGAAGCGGTCTTCCACGTCAAGCTTCATGCCATCACCCGTGAGGAGCTCCCGGAGCTGGACGATGAGTTCGCCGCCGAGGTGAGCGACTTTGATACCCTGGCCGAGTATCGCGCCGACCTGGAAAAGAAGATGCAGGAGGCGGCGGATGCCCAGGCCGAGGAGGCCGCGCGCCAGACGCTGGTGGACACCGTGGTGCGAAACGCCGAGCTGGATGTTCCCGCGCCCATGGTGGAGGAGAAGCTGGACGATATGATGCAGCAGATGGGCTGGCGCATGCAGCAGCAGGGCTTCAGCCTGGAGCAGTACCTCAAGATGATCGGCCAGACTGAGGCCCAGATGCGCGATATGTACCGCTCCGAGGCGCTCAACAACGTCAAGACCGAGCTGGTGATTGACGAGATCATCAAGGCTGAGAAGCTGCAAGCCGAGGAAGCGGATGTCGATAAGCTTCTGGAGGACTACACCGCCGCGATGAACCAGACCGTGGAGCAGCTCAGGGAGAGCTTCAGCGCCGAGCAGCTTGATTTCTTTAGGCATCGCGCCTGCATGAACAAGGCGCTCGATCTCATCTGGGACAACGCCAGGGTGACGGACGAGGACGCCTCCGGGAAGGATGAGGCGGCGGCCGGCGAAGCCGCGCCTGCCCAGGCCTGACGAATAAAGCGCGCATCGTATGCATATGCTTTGAAGGTATAGCTTGCGGTGCGCGCGCTTTTCAAAATCAAAGCGCACGAAGGAGTGAACGGTATGAGCTTGATTCCCATGGTCATCGAACAGACCAACCGCGGCGAGCGCTCGTTCGATATCTACTCCCGCCTGCTGAAAGACCGTATCGTTTTTCTGGGCGGCGAAATCGACGACGACGTGGCCAATCTGGTCGTGGCGCAGCTTCTGTTTCTGGAGATGGAAAATCCCGATTCGGACATTTCCCTCTATATCAACAGCCCGGGCGGAAGCGTGACGGCAGGCATGGCCATCTTTGACACCATGAACTATATCAAGTGCGATGTCCGCACGGTCTGCATCGGCATGGCGGCCAGCATGGGCGCGTTTTTGCTTATGGCGGGGCAGAAGGGCAAGCGCCTGGCGCTGCCCAACAGCGAGATCATGATCCACCAGCCGCTGGGCGGCGCCAGCGGTCAGGCGACCGACGTGGCCATCCGCGCCGAATGGCTGGTCAAGACCAAGGAGAAGATGACCCGTCTCATGTCTGAAATGACCGGGCAGCCCACCGAACGCGTGAAGCAGGACGTGGAGCGAGACTATTTTATGAGCGCCGAAGAGGGCCTCAAGTATGGCATCATCGACGAAATCTACCGTCCGCGCAACGCGAAGTGACGGACCAGACGAGCAATGAGGTGACAGCATGCCGGGTGACGATTTCAACCCCCGCATCCCCAAGCTTAAGCGCTGTAGCTTCTGCGGCAAGACCAGCGAGCAGGTGCGCCGCATGGTGGCCGGCCCCAACGTGCAGATTTGCAGCGAATGTATCCTGCTGTGCCAGGAGATCATCAGCGACGACTTCAACACCGGCGTCTCCATCAACAGCGCCGAGATCCCGCGCCCGCGCGAGATCAAGGAGGTGCTGGATCAGTACGTCATCGGGCAGGACGAGGCCAAGCGCGCCCTGAGCGTGGCGGTATACAACCACTACAAGCGCATTGACGCCGCGCCCGCGACCGGCGACGTGGAACTGCAAAAGAGCAATATCCTCATGGTCGGTCCCACCGGCTGCGGCAAGACCTTCCTGGCGCAGACGCTGGCGAAGCTCCTTCGCGTGCCCTTCGCCATCGCCGACGCGACCAGCCTGACCGAGGCGGGCTATGTGGGCGAGGATGTGGAAAACATCCTCCTGCGCCTGATTCAGAACGCGGACTACGACATTCCGCTGGCGCAGCGCGGCATTATCTATATCGACGAGATCGACAAGATCGCCCGCAAGAGCGAAAACCCCTCCATTACCCGCGACGTCAGCGGCGAGGGCGTGCAGCAGACGCTTTTGAAGATTCTGGAGGGCACCATTGCCAGCGTCCCCCCGCAGGGCGGCCGCAAGCATCCGCATCAGGAGTTCATCCAGATCGACACCACCAACATCCTCTTCATCTGCGGAGGCGCGTTTGACGGGCTGGCGCCCATCATCGAAAACCGCATCGGCAAGAAGTCGCTGGGCTTTGGCAGCGAGCTCAAGAGCAAGCAGGAGGAGAACATCAACGCGACCCTCAAGCAGCTCAGGCCCGAGGACCTCATCAAGTACGGCCTGATTCCCGAGTTCGTCGGCCGCCTGCCCATCGTGGTCACGCTGGACCAGCTTGATGACGAGCAGCTGGTCCGCATCCTCACCGAACCCAAGAACGCGCTGGTGCGCCAGTACAGCTACCTGATGGATCTGGACGGCGTGGAGCTGCACTTCGAGCCCGCCGCGCTCAAGCTCATCGCCAAGCAGGCCATCGAGCGCAAGAGCGGCGCGCGCGGCCTGAGGGCCATCGTGGAGGGGCTGCTGATGGACGCCATGTTTGACCTGCCCTCCCGCGAGGATGTCAAGCAGTGCATCATTACGGAAAAATGCGCGCAGGGCAAGGAAAAGCCAAAGTTTATCCTGGCGGACGGCGCACAGCCCAAAAAGCTGCGCCGCCCGGCGGCGGAAAAAAAGCCGCCCAAGCCTGCGCCCAACGAGAGCAGTGTTTCCTAAATCAAAGAACCGGGACGTGGGGGAGAAGCGTCCCGGTTTTTGTGTTTTGAGAACTCAAAAAAGCCGCGCACCTGAGAAGGTGCGCGGCGCTTCGTCGATTATTCCACCGAGTAGGGCATCAAGGCGATGGCACGGGCGCGCTTGATAGCCTCGGAGAGCTGACGCTGATGCTTGGCGCAGTTGCCGCTCATACGGCGGGGCATGATCTTGCCGCGCTCGTTGACGAAGCGGCGAAGACGGTTCACATCTTTGTAGTCGATGTATTCGATCTTGTCCACGCAGAAGCTGCACACCTTGCGGCGGGGCTTGCGTCCACGGGGACGAGGCCTTCTTTCACCACGATCCTCAGACATGGGCTAAACCTCCTTTGGAGTCATCATCAGGGAAGCGGCCGGTTTAAGCCGCTGTTTGTCAGAAGGGAAGATCCTCGTCGTCCACTTCCTCAAAGCCTTTGCCGGCCGCAGGAGCGGGGGCGGCAGCCTGAGCGGGCGCGGCGGGCGCGTAGCCCGCGGCATCGTCGGAACGAGAGGAAAGGAATTCGACGTCATCGGCCGTCACTTCCAGCGAGAAGCGCGTGGAGCCATCGTTGGCGGTATAGCTTCTCACGGAGACGGGGCCGACCACAGCCACCTTGCGGCCCTTGGAGAGGTACTTCTGGCAGATCTCGCCCAGCTGGCGCCAGGCGGTGACGCGGAAGAAGTCGGCCTCGTTCTGGGCTTCGCCGGTTTGGGAGCGCTGGCGGCGGTTCACGGCCACGGTAAACGTACAGACGTTGATGCCCGTGGAAGTGGTACGCAGCTCAGGGTCACGGGTGAGGTTGCCAATAATGGTTAATTTGTTCATCCCTCACACCCTCCTTATTCGGCAGGGGTCTGAGCAGGCTGCGCGACGGGAGCGGCCTCAACGGGCGCCTCCGCAGGCGCGGCCACGGGCGCCACGGGACGCACGGGGCGCGGCTTGACGCTGTGCTTCTTTTCTTCCAGCTTGATGATGAGGCAACGCAGGACATCCTCGCTGATCCCCATGTTGCGCTCGATCTCGCGGGGGAGTTCGGCGGGGCCCTTGAAGGTCACCAGCACGTAGTAGCCCTCGGGCTTGTCGTTGATGGCATAAGCCAGACGGCGCTTGCCCCAGGTCTCGTCCACCTTTTCGACCTCGCCGCCGTTTTGCTTGATGAGCGCGGAGAACTTTTCGATCAGCTCTTTGCGGGCGTTCTCCTCCAGCGCGGTGTCGATGATGTAGGTCAGTTCATACCTATTCATTCCATTCACCTCCTCTTGGACATATGGCGCTGCGGCCAATGCGCAGCGCAAGGATGTGCCAATTAGGTATTTTATCAGAGACGGCGGAAAAATACAAGCCTAAAAACAGCTTTTTTTACCTTTTTGGCACGGAATCTTCAAAGGCGGCGGGGAAGGTGAGCGTGACCGTGGTTCCGCGGCCAACCTCGCTGTCCAGCTCGATCCGCGCGTGATGGTATTCGGCGCCGTGCTTGACAATCGACAGGCCCAGCCCCGTGCCGCCGGTCTGCTTGGAGCGGCTTCCGTCCACGCGGTAAAAGCGCTCAAAGACCTTGTCGCGGTGCTCGGCGGGGATGCCGATGCCGGTATCGCTCACGCGCACCCGCGCCGCATCGTCCATCCGTTCGACCTCAACGCGCACCTCGCCGTTCGGGCGGTTATACTTGATCCCGTTTTCGATGACGTTGCGCAGCATCTCGTCCAGGAGCGTCCCGTCGGCGTGAATCCAGGCGCTTTCGCCCGAAAGGCTGACATGTATGCCGCGGTCGGCGGCGGTTTCGGCGTTTTCCCCGACGGCCGCACGCGCGGCCTCCAGCAGGTCCACGCGGTCCAGCCGGCCGGAAACGAAGCCTTCATCCAGCTTGCTCAGGTGCATGATGTCCTCGATGAGCTGGAGGAGGCGGCGGCTCTCGTTGTAGATCTTCCGGGCGAAAACCGGGATGTCTGCGGGCTCGGTCATCCCGCTTTGCATCAGCTCCGCGTAGCCGGAAATCGTGGTCAGAGGCGTTCGCAGCTCATGGCTGACATTTGCGGTAAAGCGTTTGCGGGCTTTTTCCGAGGCGTTGCGCTCGGTCACATCCTGCAAAAGCAGCACAAGGCCCTCGTTGTGGCCAACAGCGCTGGCTGTGAGCAGGTATTCTCTTCCGCCGGCCGCCATCTCCGCGCTGGCGCCGCCGTCCCTGAGCGCCGCCTCCACCGTTTCCAGAAGCGTCTGTGAGCGGTTGTATACCGAAAGGGGCGTCTTGCCGTCGGCTTCGCGATCGGTGTGAAGGATGAGGCGCGCGCTGTCGTTCATCAGAAGCACGTGGCGGTGTGCATCCAAAATGAGAAGCCCTTCGTTCATGTGTCCGATGATCGTCTCCAGCTCACCGCGGCGGGCGGCGAGCTCCCGCATCTGACGCTCCAGGCCGCGCTTTTGCTCCTCCATGCGACGAAGCACGGGGGTCAGCTCGTCGTAAACGGGGTTTTTCAGCGGGTCTTCCAGGTCGATTTCGTTGATGGGCCGCACCAGCGCCCGCGTCCAGAGGCGGGAGAGAACCGCCGCAGCCGCGAGCACGACCGCGATTCCAGCCAGCAGGACCCAGCTCATGCGCCACAGCGAGCCCATCAGGCTGCTTTGCGTGGCGGCGATGCGTAGATACCCGCCGCCGGCGAGCTGCCGGGCGCAGTAGAGCTGCTCCTCCAGAAGCGTGTGGGAGTAGCGCCGGGCAAAGCCGGTGCCCGATTCCCGGGCCTGGACGATTTCCTCCCGCTCCAGATGATTTTTCATCCCCGCGGGGTTGCTTTGGTTGTCATAGCGCACCGTGCCGTCCGCCGAAACCCAGGTCAAGCGGTTGGGCAGGCGAAGCGCTTGCAGGGTCGCAAACGCTTCGTCCCCGGAGCGCTCCACGAGGGTGGCGAGCATATCCAGCTCCTGCCAGAGCTGATTCTCCAGCTGCCGCCCCGACTGGCGGTAGTATACGACAGCCGCCAGCAGGCCGGTCAGCAGCGACGCGGCCAAAGCCAGAACCAGCGCCCCCCTAAAGATTCTCTTGCGCATCCGCATCCTCCAATCTGTATCCCACGCCGCGGACCGTCTCAAGGCAGCGGCTCGCGTCCCCGAGCTTAACCCGCAGGGTCCGCATGTGCACATCCACCGTGCGGGTATCTCCCGCGTAGTCGATCCCCCACACCGCGTCCAAGAGCCGCTCGCGCGTCAGAGCGATGCCGCGGTTGAGCAGCAGATAGTGCAGCAGTTCAAATTCCATGTGCGTCAGCGTCACGTCGCGCCCGTCCGCGTACACCCGGTGACGTTCCACGTCCATGCGCAGGCCGCCCGCGGCCAGCTCGCCGGGCTGCTCCTTCCCGGCGCGGCGCAGCACCGCGCGCACCCGGCTGAGAAGCTCCATGACCCCAAAAGGCTTGACGATGTAGTCATCCGCTCCGCCGTCCAGGCTTTGGACCTTGTCCATCTCCTCACCCCTGGCCGTGACCATGATAACCGGCACGGACCGCGTGCGGGGGTCCTGTTTCAGACGCATAAGAAGCTGGTTGCCATCCTCGCCCGGAAGCATCACATCCAGCAAGACAAGCTGGGGGAGGCGAGCGCGGACAGCCGCCCAGAAGGCGCCGCCCTCCTCAAAACCGCATACCTCAAAGCCCGCCTGCTTCAGCGCGTAACATTCCAGCTCGCGGATTCCCGGATCGTCCTCTACGACGTAGATCATTGAAGCTCTTCTCCCTTGTAGCGTCCCGTCACGGAGAATTCCACCCATTCGCCGATGTTGACGGCATGGTCTCCGATGCGTTCAAAATATTTGGCGATCATGAGAATGTCCAGCGCCTGCTGCCCTCTGGACGCGTCGCGGGTGAGAAACCCGATCAGCTCGGCCTTGACGCGCATAAACAGCGCGTCCACCGTATCGTCCGCCGTCATGACCGCCCTGGCCAAGTGTACATCACTGGCGACATACGCGTCAATGGCCTTGCGCACCATGTCCGCCGTCTCCCGGGCCATGTCGCGTATCAGCCCGGGATCGTCCAGCCCCTCCAGCCCTTCCATCATCGTGACGATCTCGCAGATATCCGCCGCCTGATCGCCCACGCGCTCCATGTCGGTAATCATTTTCAGGGCGGAGCTGACCTTGCGCAGATCGCGCGCGATGGGCTGCTGCATGAGCAGAAGGCGAAGGCACATGCTCTCGATGGCGCGCTCCTTCTGGTCGATCAGGCGGTCGTTGTCCATCACGCTCTTGGCCAGGCGCACGTCATGGCGCATCAGGGCGTCGCTCGCCCTGTCGATCGCGCTTTCAATCATCGCGCCCATGGAGATCATCTCCCGGGCCAGTTCCTCAAGCTGTTCGTCAAACTGCCTGCGCATCTCAGCCAAACCTCCCTGTGATATAGTCCTCCGTGCGCTTTTCACGGGGATTGGAAAAGAGCTTTTCCGTGGGCCCCGTCTCCACGATTTCCCCAAGCAGGAAAAAGGAGGTCTGGTCGCTGACGCGCAGCGCCTGCTGCATGTTGTGGGTGACCATGACGATGGTGTACTGCTCCTTGAGCTCCACCACCAGCTCCTCGATTTTTCCTGTGGAAATGGGATCGAGCGCGGAGGTCGCCTCATCCATGAGCAGCACCTCGGGCTGCACGGCCAGCGCCCGGGCGATGCAAAGGCGCTGCTGCTGGCCGCCGGAGAGCGCCATGGCGCTTTTTTGCAGCCGGTCCTTGAGCTCGTCCCAGAT
>CALVKX010000064.1 GCA_944333375.1 uncultured Eubacteriales bacterium | reverse complement strand
CTGAGCGCGCCGCTCTCCTCCGCCGCGTCCAGCATGGCGCAGGCGGTGCGGTCCTTGACGCTCCCGGCGGGATTGAAGGCCTCCAGCTTGGCGGCGATCACCGCGTCCAGGCCGTTGGCGCGGCAATAGCCGGAGAGCTCCAGCAGCGGGGTGTGTCCGATGAGCTCGGTCAGGCTGCGGTACATCTTCATGACAAACGCCTCCTTGCGTGATGATTAGGATGATAGGCGCACGGGAGGCGCTTGTCAAGCCGCCGCGCGAAAAAAGCTTGAAAGGTCCGGGCGCGGGTGGTATGATAGCCGCAAACGATGCCAAGGAGGAATCAAGCATGCTTAGCAACCTGACCCGCGAGCAGGCCCTTTCGCTGCTCAAGACCTATAATAAGGAACCCTTCCACATCCAGCACGCGCTGACGGTGGAGGGCGTGATGCGCTGGTACGCCGGCGAGCTGGGCTACGGCGACGACGCCGACTACTGGGCGACGGTCGGGCTTTTGCACGACATCGATTTTGAAGGCTGGCCCGAGGAGCATTGCAAAAAGGCCCCGGAGCTTTTGCGCGCGGCTGGCGTGGGCGAGGACATGATCCGCTCCATCTGCTCGCACGCCTACGGCCTGTGCTCCGATGTGGAGCCCGTGCACGAGATGGAGAAGGTGCTCTTTGCCGCCGACGAGCTCACCGGCCTCATCGGCGCGGCGGCCCTGATGCGCCCCAGCAGGAGCGTGATGGACATGGAGGTCAGCAGCGTCAAAAAGAAGTTCAAAGATAAGAAATTCGCCGCCGGCTGCTCCCGGGACGTGATCGCCCAGGGCGCGGAGCGTCTGGGCTGGGATCTGACGGAACTCATGGACCGCACGCTGCGCGCCATGCAGAGCTGCGAGGACAGCATCCGCCGGGAGATGGCGGACTGATCCCCTTTTTCACAGGGCTTTTGGCCGTTTCGGCGCGCCGGCAGGCTTTCTTCCGCCGGCGCGTTTTTTGCTCCGGATAGGCTTCATCACTTATGGCGAAACTGTAAAATCGGTGCGGTTTTCTGACAATTCGGGCGGGAACGCTTGACAACTTTTTGTTAGCCGGCTTATAATCGCACCATTCCCAATGAAGGAGGAACCCCGATATCATGCAAGCCACCCCTTCCCGCAGGAAGAAAAGACGGAAATGGCCGTGGGTCGTGCTGACCCTCGTGCTGATCGCAGCCGCAGGGCTGGGCCTTTCGTTTCGCAGGACGGCCGCGCGGGCCTATACGATGGAGACGGCCCAGCGGCGCGACATCACCACCACCTACAGCTTTTCGGGCAGCCTGATCCCCGTGACCGACGAGGTGCAGACCGCCAAGGACACCTTGAAGGTCAAGGAGCTCTACGTCACCGAGGGCGACCGCGTCGCGGAGGGCGACCCGATTTTGAGGGGCTCGGATGGAACGCGCGTCTATGCCGCCCATACCGGCACCGTGGAGGAGCTCTATGTGGAGCTGGACGACTCCCTCAAGCCGGGCAGCCAGATCGCGCGGATCGTGGACTACGATACCCTGGAGGTCAGCGTGGACGTGGACGAGTACGACATCGGCGCCATCAGCGAGGGGCGCGAGGGCGAAGTGTATCTCAACGCCCTGGATGTGACGGTACCCGGCACGGTCACGGAGATCGCGCGCAGCGCCACCACCGAGGGTGGGGTGAGCTACTATCCGGTCAAGCTGGAGGTGGAGGCCGCCGCCAACGTGCGAAGCGGGATGAGCGTGGAGGTGCGCATCCTGGACCAAGAGGCGCTGGACGCGGTGAGCCTGAGCCTGGACGCGCTGAGCTACGACGAATACAACCGCCCCTTCGTCTATCGCCGGGACGCGGAGGGGAACTACGCCGCCGTCTATGTGCAGACCGGCCTGAGCGACGGGCGTTACATCCAGATCGTCTCCGGCCTCAGCGACGGCGACGACGTCTACTACCAGTCCAGCGACATGGCGCGCTTTTTTGCCATGCAGCAGAGCATGATGGGCGGGGGAAGCAGGTAACGATGGCCTCAGAAGCGACGTTTTTTCAGATGACGGGCATCACCAAGTCCTACTGGATGGGCGACGAGTGGTCGCCGGTGCTGCGCGGCATTGACCTGACCATCCAGGAGGGCGAATTTCTCAGCGTCCTGGGCCCCAGCGGCTCGGGCAAGAGCACGCTGATGAACATCATCGGCTGCCTGGATACGCCCACCAGCGGCGAGTACATCCTGCGCGGGCGCCGGGTGGACGATCTGGAGCCCGACGAGCTGGCCCGCATCCGCAACCGCGAGATCGGCTTCATCTTTCAGTCCTTCCAGCTCCTGCCCCGGCAGGACGCGCTGAGCAACGTGGAGCTTCCCCTCATCTACGCGGGCATGCCGCGTCAGAAGCGGCGCGAGCGGGCGGCGGAGATGCTTGGGCGCGTAGGGCTGGAAAACAAGATGGACCACATGCCCAACCAGCTCTCCGGCGGCCAGCAGCAGCGCGTGGCCATCGCCCGCGCCCTGGCGACCAACCCCTCCATCCTCCTGGCCGACGAGCCCACC
Source organism: uncultured Eubacteriales bacterium (assembly GCA_944333375.1). The sequence goes on along the minus strand of CALVKX010000064.1, from coordinate 7,344 downwards.
GGCGCGCTGGACCAGAAGACCGGGCGGCAGGTGATGGCGCTGTTTCGGGAATTGCATGAGGAGGGCCGGACCATCATCATGATTACGCACGACCGTCACATCGCGCAGAATGCCTCGCGCATGGTGCGCATCCTGGACGGCGAGCTCTCCGAGGGGGCGCAGGACGATGCTTAAGGAAAGCCTGCGCATGTCCCTCCTCAACATCCGCTCCAACCGCATGCGCTCCTTCCTGACCGTGCTTGGCATCATCATCGGCGTCATGGCCATCATCGCTCTCATCACCGTGATGCACAGCGCGACGGGCGAAGTAACCGCACAGTTTGAAAACCTGGGCACCGGCAAGCTCAGCGTGCAGGCCACGGGCACGCCGCTCAAAAGCGGCCTGACCGAAGGCGATCTTGAGCGCCTGTCGGACATCAGCGGCGTATGGGGCGTTTCGCCCACGCTGTCGCAGCAGAAAAGCGTGGTGGCTGGCGGCGAGGTGCTGGAGGACGTGCTCATTGAGGGCTATGGGTATGCGTGGTTTCGCCGCGAGAGCGACGCCGTGGCGCGCGGAAGGGCCCTTCTGCCGCCGGACGAGGAGCAGCGCTCGCGCGTATGCCTGATCGACAGCGACCTGGCCGCCGCGCTCTTCAGCGGCACCGATCCCATCGGGCAGGCGGTTCTGGTTGAGGGCACGCGCTTTACCGTGGTGGGCGTGCTCAAGGACGCGGACGTGGACGACGTGATGAGCCAGCTCCAGGCCGGGGATGAGAGCGGGACGCTCATCATGCCCTATACCTCCTACATGCGCCTTTTCGGCGTCAAGGGGATTACCTCCCTGGAGGTCTATCTGGACTCCGCCGAGCAGACCGACGCGGTGAGCGAGGAGATGGAAGGCGTTCTGGAAGCCGCCTTCAACTACCGGGAGGACAGCTACCGCATCATCAACATGGAGAGCCTGCTGGACGTCATGGACACCATGATGGGCCTGATGACCAACCTGCTGGTGGGAATTGCCAGCATCGCGCTCCTGGTAGGCGGCATCGGCATCATGAACATGATGCTGGTCTCCGTCACCGAGCGCACCAGCGAAATCGGCCTGCGCAAGGCCCTGGGCGCGCGGCCCCGCAGCATACAGGTACAGTTTCTCATGGAAAGCGTCATCCTCTCGCTTCTGGGCGGGCTCATCGGCGTGGCGCTGGGCCTTGTGGTCAGCGCGCTGCTGGCCGGGATGATGGACATCGCCTTTGTGCTGTCCCCAGGCGCCATCGCCCTGGGCGTGGGCTTCTCGCTGGCCGTGGGCGTGATTTTCGGCTGGGCGCCCGCGCGCAAGGCCAGCAATCTCAATCCCATTGACGCTCTGCGCAGCATGTGAGGTACGAAGGAGGAACCCCCATGAAAAAAACGCTTTCCCTGGCGCTGGCGCTTTTGCTGGCGTTCGCCGCCGGAACCGCCATGGCCCAGGAGGATACGCTGCTTTTGACGGCCACGGTCGAGGGGCTCGACCCCATTGTCCTCTCCGCGCCTGCCAGCGGCCTGCTGGCTCCCTTCAGCGTGCGCGCGGGCGACGTGCTCTGCGCCGGCCAGACGGTTTTTTCCGTCGAGCCCCAGCGTGTCTACGCGCCCATGGACGGTACCGTCGCCGATGTATACGTGGAGGCGGGCGGCTCGGCGGACGCGGCCATGGACCGCTACGGCGCGGTCCTGCGCATCGAATACGCCGACCGCTACCAGATTGAGGCCACCAACCGCACAGGCTATAACTCCGTGGAAAATCGCGACCTGCGCGTGGGCATGCGCGTCTATCTGCGCTCCGCCAACGAAAAGCACTTTGCCGACGGCCGCATCACCGCTGTAAGCGGCTCGCAGTTCACCGTTGAGGTGCTGGGGGGTGATCTGGTCTTTACCGAGGATGTGAAGATCTACCGCGACCCCGAATACGCAAACAAGACGCTCCTGGCCCGGGCCAGCCTGTCCGCGGTCCCGCCCTATGACGTGACCGCCTCAGGCACCGTAACCGATCTGGCGGTCCGGCCGGGCGATAGCGTGAAGGCGGGCGACTACCTGTTCAGCTATGTGCCCGACGCCCTGGACCCGCTGCTTTCGACGCTCTGCGTGCAGGCGTCCCAGGCGCTGATCGTGACGGAGGTCAGCGTCCAGCCCGGCGCGAGCGTGCAGAAGGACCAGGCGCTCCTGACCGCCGTTCCCTTTGGAAGCTACCGCCTGCGGGCGGAGGCGTCCGAGGGCGACGTGGGCCGCATCGCCGTGGGCGAGGTGATGACGGTCCGCTTTGAGGAACTCGACCTGCCCGCCGCGCAGGCCGTGGTGACCGCCGTGGGCGCGCTGGGCGACGGGAGCGACGTGAGCCGCTACGACGTCTGGCTGGACTTTGACGCCCCGCAGGGCGTTTTGCCCGGCATGCACGCCACCCTCAGCCGCTAGCCCCTGCGCTTGACCGAAAGCGCGTTTTTGGCTTATACTGGATTCATACCGGCCGTGCGTCCTTTTTCCACGGCCGCATGCAACTCCGACTGTTCTATAAAAGGAGGTAATATATATGATGCAAACCAACCTGGACCGACTCAAGGTGTATGCGGACGCCCACGCGCAGCTCCTGACCGACAACTGTTCGATCGAGCCGGAGCTGTACCAGACCTATGGCGTCAAGCGCGGTCTGCGCGATCAGAAGGGCCGGGGTGTTTTGGCCGGCCTGACCAATATTTCCGAGATCGAAAGCAACAAGCAGGTCAACGGCGAAACCGTGCCCTGCGAGGGCCGGCTCTTTTACCGCGGCTATGACATCATCGATCTGGTGGGCGCCGAATCGCGCGAGCACCGCTTCGGGTTTGAAGAGATCGCCTATCTCCTGCTCTTTGGCGACCTGCCCACGCGCGAGGAGCTCGACGGCTTCCAGCGGACCCTGGCGGACTGCCGCACGCTGCCGACCAACTTCGTGCGCGACGTCATCATGAAGGCCCCCAGCCGCGACATGATGAACTCCCTGAGCCGCAGCGTCCTGACCCTGGCCAGCTATGACGACAACGTCAGCGACGTCTCCCTGGCCAACGTCCTTCGCCAGTGCCTCATGCTCATCGCCGTCTTCCCGCTCCTGGCCGTCTACGGCTACCACAGCTACAACCACTACGAGCGCGACGAGAGCCTCTACATCCACCGCCCCGACGACAGCCTCTCCGCCGCCGAGAACCTTCTGCGCATGCTCCGGCCCGACAAGTCCTACACCGATCTTGAGGCCCGCGTGCTCGACCTTGCGCTGATTCTGCACATGGAGCACGGCGGCGGCAACAACTCCACCTTCACCACCCACGTGGTCACCTCATCGGGCAGCGACACCTACAGTGTGGTCGCGGCGGCGCTGGCCAGCCTCAAGGGCCCCAAGCACGGCGGCGCCAACATCAAGGTTGTGGAGATGATGGCCGACCTCAAAAAGACCCTCCAGAATCCGCACGACGAGGGCCAGGTGGCCGACTATCTTCACAGGCTGCTCAACCGCGAGGCCTTTGACCGCAAGGGCCTCATCTACGGCATGGGCCACGCCGTCTACAGCATCAGCGACCCCCGCGCCACCATCTTCCGCGGCTTCGTGGAGCGGCTGGCCAAGGAGAAGGACAAGGAGGAGGAGTTCTCCATCTACGCCATGGTCGAACGCATGGCGCCCGAGATCATCTCGCGCGAGCGCAAGATCTACAAGGGCGTCAGCCCCAACGTGGACTTCTACAGCGGCTTGACCTACAGCATGCTGGGCATCCCCGAGGAGCTGTTCACCCCCATCTTCGCCATCGCGCGCATCGTGGGCTGGAGCGCCCACCGGCTGGAGGAGCTCATCAACATGGACAAGATCATCCGTCCCGCCTACATGAGCGTGCAGCCCCGGCGCGAATACGTCGGGCTGGCCGACAGGGGCTGAGGGGCATAATTCAGGGGCTTGCCGCCCATGATGACGGGCGGCAAGCCCTTGCTTTGTTCTTCTGCGCCAATCGCGTCGTTTCCGAAATATCCGGGTCTTCCGCCCGCCTCAGCGCTTGGGCACCACCGCGCCGCCGGACTTGTAGATGTGGCGGGCCGGCACCACGCCGCGCACGCTGGAGAGCGGATACACATTGCTCTCCCGGCCGATGACGGTGCCGGGATTGAGGACGCTGTTGCAGCCGACCTCCACGAAATCGCCCAGCATGGCGCCGAATTTCTTCAGGCCCGTTTCCAAGCTTTCCCCCGTTGCGTGCACCACGATAAGGGACTTGTCGCTTTTGACGTTGGAGGTGATGGAGCCGGCGCCCATATGGGCGCGGTAGCCCAGGATGCTGTCGCCCACATAGTTGTAATGCGGCGTTTGCACGTTGTCAAACAGGATGACGTTTTTCAGCTCCACGGAGTTGCCCACCACGCAGTTGTCCCCCACCAGCGCACTGCCGCGTATGAACGCGCAGTGCCGCACCTCCGTGGCGGCGCCGATGATGCAGGGCGCGCCCAAATACGCCGTGGGCGCAACCACGGCCGTGCGATGGACCCACACCTGAGGGGCCGTCTCCACGAATTGCGCCGGATCGAGGGCGGGGCCGATGGAAAGGATCATCTCCCTGATGCCCCCCAGCGCCTCCCAGGGATAGGTAAAGCCCCGGAGGTAGTCCCCGGCGAGCGAATGGCTGAGATCGTAAAGCTCCTGAACGGTATACATGGATCGTTTCGCCTCCTCAAGCAAAAGGGCGCTGGGCAGCGTCTCTGCTTAACAGTTCTCCCTCGGGGCGGAAAATCCTGCCGGACCGCATGCGGGTCTTGCGGTCCGGCATTGGTGAAGCCCGCGCCAAACGTCCCCCGCAGGGGCGAAAAGCCGTTTTTTAGACCCCTGCGCTGTCCTCGATCTTTTCGATCTCGGCCCCCAGCGAGCGCAGCTTTTGCGGAAGATCCTGATAGCCGCGTTCGATATGCCCGGCAGGGTCCTGCAGGACCGTCTCGCCCGCCGCGATCATCCCCGCCAGCATCATGGCCGCGCCCGCCCGCAGGTCCGTGCTCCTGACCACTCCGCCGCGCAGCGGATGGCCGCCTTCCACCAGCGCCACGTTGTTTTCCACGCGGATGCGGGCGCCCAGGCGGCAGAGTTCGGAAACGTGCATGAAGCGGTTTTCAAACACGGTTTCGTTGAGCAGGCTCGTTCCGTGGCACCGAAGCGCCACGACCGTCATGGGCGCCTGCATGTCCGTGGGAAAACCCGGGTAAGCTAGTGTACGGAGCTCAAAGGGCGACACCGCGGCGCCGCTGAGGCGGATGCCCGCGGGCGTCTCGCGGATGCCCACGCCGGTTTCGGTCAGCTTGAACAAAAGCGAGCGTAGATGCTCGGCGCAGGCCCCGCGCACCAGTACGCTGCCCTCGGTGATGGCCGCGGCGCAGAGCAGCGTGCCGGCCTCCACGCGGTCGGCAATGGGGCGGTAGATGGCTCCATGCAGCCGCTCCACGCCCACGATGCTCACCGTGCCCGTGCCCGCGCCCGTGATGCGCGCGCCCATTTGGTTGAGGCAGTTGGCCAGGTCCACGATCTCGGGCTCCTTGGCCGCGTTTTCAAGCGTGGTACAGCCCCGGGCCAGGCTGGCCGCCATCATCAGGTTTTCCGTCGCTCCCACGCTGGGCAGGTCCAGGTAGATGCGCGCGCCCGTCAGCCGTCCGCTGAGCTGGCGCATGCCGCCCAGGGGATGCACCTGCGCGCCCAGCGCCTGCAGGCCCTTTAAATGAAGGTCGATGGGACGCTGGCCGATGGCGCAGCCGCCCGGCAGGCCCACACAGGCGCTTCCCGTGCGCGCCAGGATGGGGCCGAGGATCAGGATGCTGGCCCGAAGCCTGCGCATGCGTTCCTCATTTCGCGGGCTCTGCGGCTGCAGGGCGCACACGGACAGGTCCGTGCCGCTTCGGTTGACCTCCGCGCCACATTCCCGCAGAATCGTTACCAGCGTTTCCACATCGGTGATGCGCGGGACCTCCTTGATAATGAGGGGATCCTCGGTCAGAAGCCCCGCCGCCAGGATGGGCAGCACGGCGTTTTTGGCCGTGCTCACCTCCACCTCGCCGCTCAGCCGCGGCGTGTGGCGGATCAGGTACGTCGCCACGGCGGCATCACCTCTGAAAGCGCGACGCGCTGCCTTGATTGCCAATGCTCGGTCATGTTCATTCCCTCCCGTCGCGCTCATTTTGACCGCCGCAAGCGCCGCTCATGTCGCGTGGAAACGTTTTTCAATGTTCCTCAAAGGGCCGTTTTCGCCTGCTGGAAACCGGCTTTTGCTTGCATAGGGACGGCCGGAAAAGCGGCGACGAGGCACGCGGTGGAAAGTTTTTTTGAAACCTCTCGGGCGGAGGTTGGGGCTGTACCGCGCCCCGGGAACATGCTATAATCAGGGAGCAGTTTACGAAAGGAACTTCCGCCATGAACCGCTTTGTGCTCAAGGCCCCCTACCCGCCCAGCGGCGACCAGCCCGCGGCCATCGAATCGCTGGCCAGGGGCGTTCTGGAGGGAAAACGCGACCAGGTGCTGCTGGGCGTGACCGGCAGCGGCAAGACCTTCACCATGGCCTCCGTGATTGAAAAGGTGCAAAAGCCCACGCTGGTGCTGGCGCATAACAAGACGCTGGCGGCTCAGCTGTGCAGCGAGCTGCGCGCCTTTTTCCCGGACAGCGCGGTGGAGTATTTCGTCAGCTACTACGATTACTACCAGCCCGAGGCCTACATCGCCTCGACAGACACCTACATCGAAAAGGATGCCTCCATCAACGAGGAGATCGACCGCCTGCGCCACTCCGCCACCGCCGCCGTGCGCGAGCGCAAGGACGTCATCATCGTTGCCAGCGTATCGTGCATCTATTCCATGGGCGACCCCAGCGAGTATGAGGGCATGATGGTCAGCATGCGCCCGGGCATGCAGATCAGCCGCAACAAGCTCATCGAGCGCCTGGTGGAGATCCAGTACACGCGCAACGATTTCGACTTCACCCGCGGAAGCTTCCGCGTGCACGGCGACGTATTGGAGATCATCCCCGCCAACGAGCGCGAGCACGCCCTGCGTATCGAGTTTTTCGGCGACGAGATCGACCGCATCCGGGAGATTGAGGTCCTCAGCGGCAATGTGCTGAGCACTTTGGAGCACGCGGTGGTCTTTCCCGCAACACATTATGCCATGGACCGCGAAAAGATGAACCACAACATCGATCAGATCGAGCGGGACCTGGAGGTGCGGGCCAGGGAGCTGGAGGACGAGGGGCAGCCCCTCTATGCCCTGCGGCTTCGCCAGCGCACGCGCTATGATATTGAAATGATGCGCCAGATCGGCTTTTGCACGGGCATTGAAAACTACAGCCGCTACTT
>CALVKX010000063.1 GCA_944333375.1 uncultured Eubacteriales bacterium | reverse complement strand
CTTTCTTCAGCATCTTCATCACCTGTCCTTAGTATAGCAAAAAAGGCCGCATAATGCGACCTTTTTTGACAGGCTGAAAGGCCGCCATAGGCGGACTTTTTCGACAAACTGGGGGACCGGTCCATGCGGACCGGCCCCCATTTGCCCTTCAGATTCCCGCCGCGATGCCGTCCAGCAGGCGCTGCTCCTGGTCCTTGAGGCTTATGTTCGGATCGTATTCCACCGGTACGCCGATGGTAAAGGTGCGCTTTTTATAGTCGATATGCACAGGATAAAATTTCAGGCGGAGCTGGAGCGTGCGCCAGGCCATGGGCGCGATCTGCAAAAAGCCGCGGTTGAGCTCCGCGTGATGCGCCTGAAAGCCCGAGGGCTGCTGGGGGAAGATGATGAGGTGCTCACCCTGGCGCAGATAGTCGATGCTTTTGCGAAAGGTCTTGATAACGCGCATGTCGTGGTAGACCGGCACGCCGGGGACGCTTCTGAGGATAGGCGGGAGCACGGCCGCGGCCAGATAGGGCAGCGTGGCGTTGTACAGCGGCTCCAGCCGGCAACCGGGCCGCCACCAGTAGTCCTGACGCACATAGGCGGGCACCAGCCGGGGTTCCATCACGGCGGCGTTGAGCCAGGGATGACAGTGGTCGCTGAGGGGAAAGAGGGCGCACATGTCAATGGGACCAAAGGCGCCGGCGTGGTTGGGGCAAAAGACGCTCGGTTGACCGTCAAAGGGCTGCGCCCACTCGGCGCTCATGGCGGGCATGACGGCGCGGGCAACGCCCCGCAAAACAGTATAAAGCCTTCCCATGCGTTCCTCCAAGGAAAAAATGCACTACCAGCTTTTTATAACACACCTGAGGGGCGAATGCAAGCCAACGGTGGCGTTTTTGCGCAAATCGTGCTATACTCGCTCATGAGCGGCGCCGCCGCAATGTCGGCAGAAGGGAGAGGGCCCTGTTTTGCAAAAGTCCTATGCGCTCTTTGATTTTGACGGAACGCTTATCCGGGGCGATTCCATCGTGCGCTTTGTGCGCTTCGCCCATGAGCGCGGGCTGACCGGCGCGGGCGGCCTGATGCGGGCAGCGCTGTGGGCGGCGGCCTACGGCTTGCGCCTGACCACGGCGGAGCGCGCCAAGCGCGGGAGCCTGGCCTTTCTGGCGGGCCGTTCGCAGGGCGAGGTGGACGCGCTGGGCCGCGCGTTCTGCCGCGAGGAGCTGCTTCCCCGGCTTTACCCCGAGGGGGTGGAGACGCTCAGGCGGCGGCACGCGGAGGGGGCCGAGGTGCTCCTGGTGACGGCATCCCCGGCATTTTACCTTAAGGCGCTTGGGGAGACGCTGCCCATCGCGCAGATCATCGGCACGCGGATGCATGTGGAAAACGGCGTCTATACCGGCCTGATCGCCGGGGAGAACTGCCGGGGCGTCCAGAAGCCGCTGCGTCTGGCCGAGTATCTGGCGGCGCGCGGGGAGATGGTGGACTACGCCGCCTCCTGGGCTTACGGTGACAGCGGGAGCGACGCGGCCATGCTCAGCCTGTGCGGGCACAAGGTGGCCGTCAATCCCCGGCGCAGGCTCCTCAGACGCCTCAAAGGCGCCGACGGGGTCACGGTGGTCCATTGGAAGGAAAGGAGGCGCGGACATGCGCAACACCCCTGATTTTTCCCTGGCCGATCAGGTCGTCGGCCGCGCGCTGAAGGCGGGCGCGTTCACCTCGGCGTGCCTTCTGGTGGGCCGCGGAGAGCGCGTGCTCTATCGCCGCGCCTATGGCCGCCTGTCCATCGACGACGACGCGCCCCCCACCAACGAGCATACACGCTACGATCTGGCCTCCATCACCAAGCCGCTGGTGGTGGGCATGCTCACCCTCAGGGCCATGGAGGCCGGGCGGCTGTGCCTGTGGGACAGGCTGGGAACGTTTCTGGACGCGCCGGCGGACAAGCGGGACATCACCATCGCCCAGATCCTGACGCATACGGCGGGCTTTCCCACGGGGCTGCACCTGTGGGAATTGTCCCATTCGCCGGAAAGCGCCGTGGAGCGGATTCTCAACGCGCCGCTGGCTTCCCCGCCGGGCGCGCGGGTGCGCTACTGCTGCGTGGGCTTCATTTTGCTGGGTCAGCTTCTGGAATGTCTCTACGGAACGGACCTTAGGGAACTGGCGCTCAGGGAGGTCTTTCGCCCCCTCAGGATGCGGGACACGGGCTTCCTGCCGCAGGACGGAAACATCGCCGCCACCGAGATGCAGGACGACGGCCGCTGTCTCCAGGGCGTGGTCCATGACGAAAACGCGCGCTTCCTGGGCGGCGTGGCGGGCAACGCGGGCGTGTTTGGCAACATGGACGACCTGGCGCTGTTTTTGCAGATGCTCTGCCAGCGCGGCGCGCTGCCCGACGGTACGCGCTACCTCGCTCCCGCCACGGTGGAGCTGGCCATGCGCAACCATACCCCGGGCATGGCGCAGGGACGGGGGCTGTCGTTCTATCTCCCGGCGTATGACAACGGCTACACCGGCGACCTCTTTCCGCCCCAGACCGTGGGGCACACGGGCTTTACCGGCTCCAGCTTCGCCCTGGACCCCACGAGCGGCCTGTATGTGATCTTTCTGACCAACCGTATCTGCCCCTCCCGCGACAGCCTGGACATCTACCGGGTGCGGCGGCTGTTGCACAATGCGGTATATGCGGCGGCCAGCCGCTGAAAGGAGGCGCCCCATGCAAAGCGTCGAGCTGCTGGATACCACGCTGCGCGACGGCGCGCAGGGCGAGGGCGTGGAGCACTCGCTTTCGGACAAGCGAAAAATCGCCCTTGCGCTGGACCGGCTGGGCATCCCCCTCATCGAGGGCGGCAACCCAACCGGCAACCCCAAGGACGAGACTTTTTTTGAGGAGGCCCGCAGGAGCCCCTTTCTTTCCCACGCCGTGCTGGTGCCCTTCGGGAGCACCTGCCGGGCGGGGGCCGATCCCGCGCAGGACGCGGGGCTGGCCGCGCTGCTGCACACGGGCCAGCCGGTGGTGAGCCTCTTTGGCAAGGCGGACATCCGTCAGGCGACGGACGTGCTGCGCGTGACGCCGGAGGAGAACCTGCGCATGATCCGCGAGAGCGTGGCCTATCTGAGCGGTCAGGGCCGCCGCGTGCTCTTTGACGCCGAGCACTTCTTTGACGGCGCGGCGTTTGACCGCGAATACGCGATGGCGGCCCTGCGGGCGGCGCATCAGGGCGGCGCGGATGTGCTGGTGCTGTGCGACACCAAGGGCGGCACGCTGCCCGAGGCGCTTCGCGCCCGCACGGCGGAGGTGCTCTGCGCCCTGAACGGTGCGCGGGTGGGCATCCACTGCCACGACGACATGGGGCTGGCCGTGGCCGGGAGCCTGGCCTGCGTGAGCGCGGGCGCGACCATGGCGCAGGCCACGATGGGCGGCGTGGGGGAGCGGTGCGGAAATACCAACCTCAGCACCCTTCTGGCCACCCTCCAGCTCAAGCTGGGCTATGAGCTGGTGCCGCCGGAAAACCTGCGCCAGCTTACCCAGACCACACGCGAGATCCTGGAGATTATGAACCTCACCCCCAACCCCCGCGCGCCCTATGTGGGCTACAGCGCGTTTGCGCACAAGGGGGGCATGCATATCGACGGTGTGGTCAAGGACGCGGCGAGCTTTGAGCACATCGCGCCGGAAAGCGTGGGCAACCAGCGCCGCTTCCTGCTCAGCGAGCAGGTGGGGCGCACGGGGGTCTTTGCGCGCCTCAAGCGCCTCATGCCCGACATCAGCCGCGACGACCCGCGCGTCAAGCGCGTGACCGAGCGGCTCAAGCGCCGCGAGCTGCGCGGCTACGCCTACGAGAGCGCGGACGGCAGCTTTGACCTCATGGCGCTGGACACGCTGGGGATGAGCAAGCAATACTTTGAGGTCCGGGACTTCCATGTGCTCTCCGGCACCCAGCGCGACGAGCGCAGCGCGCAGGCCTACATCAAGGTCAGCGTGGACGGGCGCGAGGAGATCAACGCCGCCGAGGGCGACGGCCCCGTCAACGCCCTGGACCTTGCGCTGCGCAAGGCGCTTCTGGTGTTCTATCCGCAGGTGGAACGCATGCGCCTGCGGGACTTCAAGGTGCGCGTCATCGACAGCGGCGGCACCGCCAGCGTCGTGCGCGTGCTCATCGAGAGCACCGACGGAAGCCACGTATGGACCACCACGGGCGTGAGCTCCAACATCATTCAGGCATGCCTGGCCGCGCTGGAGGACTCGCTGACCTATTTCCTGACGTTCGTGGCCTGAGGGGTTGCCGCCGTGCAGCGGCTGTGGTATGCTGTGGGTAGAACAACCGATACACAGGAGGCGGAGACGATGCAGCGAAACGACGCCCTTTATCAGGCCTATTGCGCCATCCTGCGCGAGGAGCTGGTGCCCGCCACCGGCTGCACCGAGCCCATCGCCCTGGCCGACTGCGCTGCGCGGGCGCGGCACGCGCGGGGATGCATGCCCGAGCATGTGCGCGTAGAGGTCAGCGGAAACATCATCAAAAACGTCAAAAGCGTCACCGTTCCCAATACCGGCGGTCAGAAGGGCATCCGCGCGGCGGTGGCGGCCGGCATCGTCGCCGGCGACGAGGGCGCGGGGCTGGAGGTCCTCAGCCGCGTGACGGAGGAGCAGATGGAAGCCGCCCGGCGCTTTGCGGCCGGAACGCCCATCGAGATTGAGCCGCTGGAGGGCGGCGCGCTGCTGGACATGATCGTGACCGTCCGCGGCGGCGGCCATGAGGCGAGTGTGCGCATCTGCCACAGCCATACGCATATCACGCGCATCATGGTGGATCAGGATGTGGTTTTCAGCGAGGACGGCAGCGTGGAAAGCGCCGAGCCCACGGTGGACTACGGGCTGTTGACCATCGAGGACATCTGCGCCTTCGGCGACTGCCTGGACCCCGAGGACGTGCGCGACGTGCTTGAGCGCCAGATCGAATGTAACACGGCCATCGCGGCCGAAGGGCTTAAAAACGGCTGGGGCGCGGCCATCGGCAACGTCCTGCTCCACGCCTACGGCGACGGCGTGCGCGTGCGCGCCCGCGCGCTGGCGGCCGCGGGCAGCGACGCGCGCATGAGCGGATGCGAAATGCCCGTGGTCATCAACTCCGGCAGCGGCAATCAGGGCCTGACGGTTTCCCTGCCAGTGGTGGAATATGCGCGCGAATACGGCAAGAGCCGCGACGAGCTCTACCGCGCGCTGGCCGTGGCCAACCTGTGCGCCATCCATCAAAAGACGGCCATCGGCAAGCCCTCGGCCTACTGCGGCGCGGTCACCGCGGGCAGCGGCGCAGGCGCTGGCATCGCCTACCTCCTTACGGGCGATTACAAGACCGTGGCGCATACCATCGTCAACGCCCTGGCCATCGTCAGCGGCATCGTCTGCGACGGGGCCAAGCCCTCCTGCGCGGCCAAGATCGCCTCAGCCGTGGACGCGGGCATCCTGGGCTTTGAGATGTACCGCGAGGGCCATCAGTTTTACGGCGGCGACGGCATCCTCTCCAAGGGCATTGAAAACACCATCCGCAACGTGGGCGAGCTGGGCCGTGACGGCATGCGGGAGACGGATCGGAAGATTTTGCAGATCATGACCAGGGCATAAAGACAGGCCCCTGCCGTCCGGCAGGGGCCTCAGCTTGTCGAAAAAGCTCGCCTGCGGCGATCTTTTCCGCCAGATGCTTAAGAAATGTTTGCGCCCAGGGGCGCAAACTCCCCGCCCGCCCGGCAAAGCCGGGCGATACGAATTGACTTTGGAGGGCCTGCGGGCCCTCCAAACCTCCCGGTAAGAGTTTGTCAGCAGTCTGAGGCCCCTGCCATCTGGCAGGGGCCTTTGTCTTGCCTCTTTAGGAAAGGGCGGCCCGGCGGCGGCGCACATCAAAGAGCACCGTCAGAAGCAGCAGGCACAGGGTTAGGGGCTGCACGAAGTAGACATAGCGGAAGCTCTGGTGGCACAGCGCCAGCGCCATGGCCATCAGGTTTGCAAGCAACGGCAGGGCGCACAGCCACAGCCCGGCGAGGCGGCGGCGAAGCCAGTAAAGCATCAGCGCCGAAAGCACAATCAGCCATGCGCCGGCGCGCCACAAAAGCATGCTGGAAACGCGGTCACAGGGTTGTTCGCCGGGGAAGGAAAAGGTGGTTGTCCAGCGGTAGAACCGCGCCGGGAAGGAGGGGTTGACATAGTTGTCCCCGTTTTTCGCCCCCGGCATCACCAGCCCCACATCGGATTCGATGATGGCGTGATCGGTATAATCGGTGTTGAAGCTCTCCTGCGGCTGGCGGACATCCCACAGGAGGTTCATGCCGTCAAGACGGTCCTTGATGACGATGCCTGGATAGCGCGTCAGCGCCTCCCAGTAGAGGGAGAAGACCTCGGAGAGAGAAAACTGCATGCGCTCCATGAAGGCGGGCTCGTGCCCACGGTAGAGATCGTGCCCGGCGAAGCGGCTGTAATAGGCGCCCCAGTCCTCCAGGGGCAAGACCCTTTCCAGCTTTTCCACCGACGTCTCGGAAAGCTCCGCGCCCTCGTGCACGCAGGCCCCGGCGGCACAGAGCATCGTCGCGTAGGCCGGCATGGTGTTGGGCTGTACGTCCAGCAGGCGGAAAACCGGTCCCTTGAAGCTCCAGAGGAGCGCCACGGGCACCAGCGCGCAGGCCAGCGCCCGCACAAGGAGCCTGCGGCGGCGAATCCCTAAAATCACCAGCGCCGCGGCCATGAACGCAAGGGGCAAAATTCCGTTGTGCCGCAGGCCGCCGATGAGGAACATACAGGGGATCATCTGCGCAAGAAAGCCGGGTTTTTTGAGCCTTTCAGGGTCCTGGGCGAGCTCTGCCAGCAGCAGCGTGCCCCAGATGAGCGCGTAGGTGAAGGGAAAGTCCTTGAGCAGGCCGATGTTGCTCAGCGCCTGATTGGGCAGCAGGCAAAAGACCGCCGTGCCCAACAGCACCCAGGGCAGGCGCGCGCCGAAGCGGCAAGCTGTGAGCGCGGCCCGTGCCGTGACCAGGGAGAAGAAAAAGCCCTGCACCGCCACCAGATAACCCGGGTGGTCAAAAAAGAGCAGGAAAAAGCGGTGCAGCAAAGTATGCAGCACGGGATGCCAGTCGTCAAGGGGCGTGAGGCCAAGCGCCTGGTAGAGCTGGATCACGGAATCCAGCGAAAACCCGCCCGGCCAGAAGCTGAGGACCACCGCGGCCTGGCATGCGAGCGCCGTTGCCCACAGGAGCGCGAACGCCCGCCGCAGGGAGCGCGCGGACGGCGCCTTACGCCGTGCCATACGCATGCAGGCATGCTCCAATGCACCCGGGATGCAAAGGAGAACCGGCACAAACCACGCCGCGCCTATCAGCAGCATGGCCGCGCGGCCAAGGCTCACCTGGATGCGTTCGCCGGAGAGAAACAGGCGGTAGCCGAAGGAGGCGAAGGACGCATACAGCGCTACGGCCACGAGGCCTGCCAGCGATCGTCCGCGCAGCCAGCCGCGAACGGAAGGCCGGCGCAAAAGCCGCGCGCAGGCCCAGAGGACCAGCGTGGAGAAGAAGATGAGAAAGACGCCTGTGGACAGGGCCGGGCGAATCCACGGAGAGGCCAGGAACAGCACCGCCGTTAACAGCGCGTAGCCCAGGCCGCATGCCGCGGCGCGCACCCTTTGCGCAAAGCGCATCAGCCGCCGCCTCCTTCCTGACTCAGCCGATGGCGGGCGGGGTGGAGATCAGCGCCTGCCCCACGCCCATCAGCGTCACCGGCGGGCAGGAGGCGGGCAGAAGCACGCTGTCACCCGCCTTGAGCTCCATGGCGTCGCCCTGCCAGCTCAGCAAAAGCCCCGCCAGCGCTGTGACCATGCGAAAGGCATGCGGCGCAGGCTCCAGCTCACATTCGCCGTTGACGCAGGCGCAGTCCAGACGGAAGGCGGGCACGTCAAGCAGGTTGAAAACGCCGCCGTCCGCCGCCGCGGGCATGCGCGCGATCTCGCCCTTCAGCCCGGGGACGATCACATCCAGCGACTGGCGGATATGCAACGGGCGCTTTTCCCCCGCAGCGTTGACGCGGTTGTAGTCCCACAGGCGGTAGGTCACGTCGCTGGATTGCTGGATCTCGTAGAGCAGAATTCCCCCGCCGATGGCGTGCACCATGCCGCTGGGCATATAGTACACGTCGCCTGCCCTGACGGGCACACGGCGGATCAGGGGCTCAACGTCGCCGCCTCCCTCCAGGGCCGCGCGCAGGGCCTCGAGGGTGACGCCGTCCTTGAGGCCGTAGAGGATGCTGGCGCCTTCCTCGGCCCTGAGGATGACCCATGCCTCGGTCTTGCCCAGCTTGCCCTCATGCTCGCGGGCGTAGGCGTCGTCGGGATGGACCTGCACGCTCAGCGGCTCGCGGGCCGCCAGGAGCTTGAGCAAAAGGGGAAACTCATGTCCCGCGTAGTCGCCCGCAAGCCGCGCACCGTCGCGCGAAAGCAGCTCCGGCAGCGTCTCGCCCGAGGCCGTCCGGCTCTCCAGCCCCGGGATGGCGCTGATCTCCAGCGCCTCGCCCGTGCGCTCGTCGGGAATGTCCCGCCCGTAGGCCGCGCGCAGCCCGTCGCCGCCCCACGGGGTCATCTCGCCGTGGCGGTAGGCAGGGTACATCCGCAGGGGCAGCATGGGGCAGGCATCGCTCAGGGGCGTCTCAAAGCAGACGTTCGTCGCCCCCAGGTTTTCAAAGAAGCTGCGCCCCGCCTCCCGCGCCATGGCGGAGGAAAAGACGCGGAGCATCGCTTCGTCCTCGGCACAGGTGTCCAGTCGAAGGCTGTCATAGCCCAGCCGCAACGCCTCCTCCTTGACAAAGGCCAGCACCCTGGAGGCCAGCTCGAGGCTCTCGGCAGCCATGACGAAGCGGTGCAGGGCGGCCGGACGGACGCCATACTCCCATGTGATGTGCGCATATTCGGACTCCATCGTCCCGCACAGCGCGAAGGCCGCGATCAGCCGGCCTTCCTCCTCCACACGGTAGAGCCTGCCCTGCGCCACGTCCTCCTCAAGCTGGGCGCGCGTGGGGTAGACGTCCCATTCCCACTGCCTCAGCCCGCGCGTGCGCATGTCCCGGATCACGTCCTGATAGAGCGCGCAGACCTGCTGAAACCGATTCGGCGCGACCAATGAAAACTGAATACTCATCACGCGACCTCCGTATACATCTGGTAGAGATGGGCATAGATGCCGCCCAGCTCAAGCAGCTCCTGATGCGTGCCCTTTTCCACGATGCCGTTCTCCGTCAGCACCCAGATGGTGGTGGCGTTGCGGATGGTGGTGAGCCGGTGGGCGATGGTGAAGGTGGTGCGCCCCTCGGAGAGCTTCTCCAGGGACTGCTGCACCAGGCGCTCGCTTTCATTGTCCAGGGCGCTGGTGGCCTCGTCGAGAATCAGGATGGGCGGATTTTTGAGAAATACCCGCGCGATGGAGATGCGCTGCTTCTGTCCGCCGGAGAGCTTGACCCCGCGCTCGCCCACAAAGGTGCCGTAGCCGTCGGGAAGCTGGGTGATGAAGTCGTGCGCGCCGGCCAGGCGCGCGGCCTCGATCACCTTTTCGGCCGTGGCGCCGGGGAGGCCGTAGGCGATGTTGTCGGCGATGGTGCCCGAAAACATGTACACGTCCTGCTGGACCATGCCGATGTTTTCGCGCAGGCTGTGCTGGGTCAGGCGGGTGATGTCCTGGCCGTCGATGAGGATGCGGCCGCCGGAGACGTTGTAAAAACGGGGAATGAGATTGCACAGCGTGGTTTTGCCGCCGCCGCTGGGGCCCACGAGCGCCACGCGCTCGCCGGCCCTGACCTCGAAGTTGATGTCGGCCAGCACGTTTTTGTCGTTGTCGCTGTAATGGAAGCTGACGTGGTCGAACGTCACGTCTCCGCGCACGTTTTTGAGCTCCACCGCGTCCGGCGCGTCCTGGATGTCGGGCTGCTCGTCCATGATCTCGCAGAAGCGCTCGATGCCCGTCATGCCGCGCTGGAACTGCTCCATGAACTCCACGATGCGGCGGATGGAGGTCAGAAGCGTGTTCACGTAGAGCAGATAGGCCATATAGTCCGACGCCGTGATGGAGCCGTGGATGATAAACAGCGCGCCCAGCACCACCACCAGGATGTACATCAGCCCGTCAAAGACGCG
>CALVKX010000062.1 GCA_944333375.1 uncultured Eubacteriales bacterium | reverse complement strand
AGTCGTGGGCGTCGGTGCGCTTCTGCTCCCAGCAGGTTTCGGGGATGACCAGGTCCACGTAGCGGATGGCCTCCAGCAGCTCCTTTCGCTGCTCGTAGCGGAAATAGCAGATTTTGTTTTTTTCGTTGAGGTTGAACTCGTCCGTGGAAAGGGCCACGATCAGGTAATCGCCCAGGGCGCGGGCGCGCCGCAGGAGGTTGATGTGCCCGTAATGCAGCAGGTCGAAGGTGCCGTAGGTGATGACGCGCTTCATGCTTTTCCGCCTTTCTCACAGGGCGGCGGCGCGCTGGCCGTCGTGCTTGGAAACGCGCTCGTTCTCCGGCGGCGGGGTCATGTAGTCGCCGTAGTGAAGCACGAGCATGTCGTGATAGTGCGTGCACATGCGAAACATGTGCCCCTCAAAGGGGTAATCCTGATAGGAGCGGGCGTAGGAGGCCGGGTAGGTCAGCCCCAGGCAGCTGAACTGCTCGTCGCTGATGTGCAGAAGGCTCCCGTCGCCGCAGGCGACGTGCGAGCCGATCCAGCGGTAGACGCGCAGCTTGAAGCGCCGGGTGAAAGGCAGGCCCAGCAGGTGCGTGGAGCGAAGCAGCACCCGGTTTTTTGTGCTGAAGCGGCTGAGGTCCGCGCCCCGCTTGAGCGTTCCCTGCATCAGCTGCAACAGAAAGACCTTGATCTTGCGCGGCAGGGACGAGGCGCTGACGGGCTCGAAGTGGAACAGGTCCACAAAGGGCCGCTGGCCGTTGATGGGCTCCCGGGGCACCACGCGGCAGACCCAGGTGTCTTGATCGGTCACGGTGTAGCGCTCGCTCCGGCGGGGGAAGACGTCCATGAAGCGCGCCAGCGCCTCTTTGGTAAAGGCCAGGTCCAGGTCGTCGTCCCAGGGGATGAAGCCCCCGTCGCGCACCGCGCCCAGCATGGTCCCGCCCAGAAGCGAGTACTCGATGCCGTTTTCGCGGCAGACGCGGTCGATCTCGACCATCATGTCCAGCAGCATCCGCTGTATGTCGCGCATCCCGTAGCGGTTTTCCTCCAGCGACATGGACCGGCCTCCTTTCTCAGTGTCCAAAGCGCTTGAGCATAAAGCCAAGCCGCCCCATGAGCGATTTGAGCGCCTTTCGGTCAAACAGCCAGGCGGAGAGGAACGACACCGCCGTGGCGTAGAGCGTCATCATCACCCCGTACATGGCCCAGGTGAAGAACCGCCGGGGCGGGTCCACCAGCATCAGGCACGGCGCGGCGATGACCACGACCGTCACGAACATGCGGACGATGCGCCAGGCGGATCTGCGCCAGGAAGTGCCCGTGACCTCCCGGGGTACGAAGCTGAGCTGGAAAACCGTGCGCGTCAGATTGCCCAGGCACACGCCCGCCACGATGCCGCACAGGGAGCTCAGCGTCCCCAGAGGCAGCAGCAGCAGGCCCAGCGCCATGCCGGAAACGATGGTGACGCCCACCTGCCAGATGCAATGGGCACGCACCTCGCGGAATTTGCCGCTGGCGGAGATCATCAGGTCCATGGGCATCTTGGCATGGTTGGTCAGGGCCTCGGCGATAATGAGCATGCCAAGGAGCGGCGTGTCGTAGTTGACGTCCGTGACGCCGTGGGTATAGAGGTTGACAAAGGGGACGATCAGCACGGCGGCGGCCCCGAAGAGGATGCTGACCACCAGGTAATACAGGCACTCAAAGTCGCGGTAGGCGCGCTGGAAGGCGCTTTTGCGGCCGCTGACCAGAAGGTTTCCGAAGATGGAATAGATGCCCGTGGTGGCCATCTTGAGGATGCCCCACAGCCCCACCGTAACCATGTGATAGACGCCGTAGACGCTGAGGATTCCCGCGTCCCGCGTGACCACCGTGCCCAGGATCACGCCGGCGCCCTGCTGGAACACGCTGGTCAGCTCCACATACAGGGCGTCCCAGCGCTTGGCCAGCGCACCCCGGTTGGGGGCCGCGTGCACGTCCACATGCGGATAATGCTTTTTGGCGTAGCGCGACAGGAGCAGGGACCTGAGCAGAATGGTCAGCGACGCCGCCAGGCGCACCACGATCACGTCCTGCCCCAGGTAGGGCAGCACCACGATCAGCGCCGTGGAGAGCAAAAGCGAGGTCATCGACGCCAGCGATACCACATACGTGCGCTGATCGGCGGTGAGCAGCACGCGGTAGCGCGACATGGTGAAAAATTCCAGAGCGCCCGACAGGCCCATGGCGACGATGAGCGCCATGACGCTCAGATGGCTCACGCGGATGCCGTTTAGATCCGTGACGGGCACGAAAAACGGATAGGCGACGGCAAACGCCAGCGTGATGAAGCCAAAGAGCCATCCGGCCGTGTTGTAAAAGCCGCGCGCCGCCGAGACGATGCCGCTGACGGCCGCATCGTCGCGCCGGGCCAGGGGCTCATAGAGGGCGACGTTGGCCGCGGCGGCCAGGCCGGCCTCCACCATCTTGAAATAGGTCAGGAACTCGGTTACGGATACGATCAGCCCGTTGATCTCCGAGCCGTAGTAGAGGATCATCAGGCGGGGCGTGATAAAACCCATCACCATCGCCGTGAGCTGATAGACGGCGGTGGAGAGCATGTTTTGCACGAAGCGTGCGGTGCGGGTGGTGCTCAAAGCGGGGTTCTCCCTTTCGTGCGTTGGCTTAGCGGCCTAGCCACATGCCCGCGTCCATGTCGCTGGGCATGCGCCAGTCGCCGCGCGGGCTGAGGCTGACCGAGCCCACCTTGGGGCCGTCTGGCACGCAGTTGCGCTTGAACTGCTGGGCAAAGAAGCGCCTGAGGAAGGTCTGGAGCTGGCGGTCGATCTTCTCGGGGTCATATAGGCTCGAAAACGCCTGCCGGGCCAGCATTTTCAGCTTTCCGGGCGACGCGCCGCTGTCCATGAGGTGGTAGAGGAAAAAGTCATGCAGGGCGTAATCGCCCAGGATATCCTCGGTGCGCTGCTGAAGCTCGCCTTCGGAGACGGGGAGCAGCTCCGGGCTGATGGGGGTTGCGATGACGTCCTGGCAGATGGAGGCAACCGAGACGCCAAAGCAGCGCCCCAGATGCCACACAAGGCTCTTGACCAGCGTCTTTGGCACGGAGCAGTTGACGTTGTACATGCTCATGTGATCGCCGTTATAGGTGCAAAAGCCCAGCGCGGCTTCGCTCAGGTCGCCGGTGCCCAGGACGAGGCCGCCGACCTTGTTGGCATAGTCCATCAGAATCTGCGTTCGCTCCCGGGCCTGGCTGTTTTCATAGGTCACGTCATGGAGGCCTTCATCCTGGCCGATGTCCAGAAAATGCTGCTTCACCGCCGCGCCGATGGGGATTTCCAGCGCGGTCACGCCCAGCGCGTCCATGAGCTTTTCCGCGTTGGAGCGGGTGCGGCCGCCCGTGCCCATGCCCGGCATGGTGATGGCGTGGATGCCCTTGCGCTCCAGGCCCAGCGTGTCGAAGGCCCGCACGGCCACCAGCAGCGCCAGCGTGGAATCCAGCCCGCCGGAGACGCCCACCACGACCGTGCGGCCATGGACGGCGCGAAGCCGCGTCTGAAGGCCCATGCACTGAATCTGGACGATCTCATCCAGCCGATCCTGCGCATCCGCGCCAAAGGGCACAAAGGGCATCGGCTCCAGCAGCCGCATCAGCGGCAGGGGGGCGTCCGCGGCAGGTCCCAGGGCGACGCGCCGGGGCTGCCTGCGCGGCATCTGATGGAAGCTGCCGTTTCGCTGGCGCTGGTAGCGCAGGCGCTGCACGTCGATGTCCGCCATCGCCAGGCTGCCGGCCATGGCGAAGCGCTCGCCCTCGCTCAGGGCACGCCCGTTTTCAAACACGGCGGTATAGCCGTCAAAGACCATGTCGCTGGTGCTCTCCCCAAAGCCCGCGCCCGCATAGACATAGCCCGCGTAGAGGCGGCCGCTCTGCTGGGAAAGCAGGCCCCGGCGGTAGGCGTGCTTGGAAACCAGGGCGTTGGAGGCACTGGGGTTGAGGATGAGGTCCGCGCCCTCCACCGCCAGGTGCGAGCTGGGCGGCAGCGGGGTCCACAGGTCCTCGCACAGCTCCACGCCAAAGACGAAGCCGTCCATGTCAAAGAGCGTATCCGCGCCCAGCGGGCAGCTCACGCCGCCCCGCACGACCGTCTCCTCAACACCCGCGCCGCTGACGAACCAGCGCGTTTCATAAAACTCGTTGCCGTTGGGAAGGTAGGTCTTGGGAACCAGCGCGCGCACCTTTCCATCCTTGAGCACGGCCGCGCAGTTATACAGCCGCCCCTGATGGCACAGGGGCAGCCCCACCACGGCCGCCATGCCCTCCGTGCGCCCGGCAAGGCGCACCAGCGCCGCCCAGGCGCGCTCCTGCACCAGATCGTGCACAAGCAGGTCGCCCAGCGTATAGCCGGTCAGACACAGCTCCGGGAAGACCACGGCCTGCACCCCCTGCGCTGCGAGGCGCTCCAGGGCCAGGGCAATCTCCCGCTCGTTGGCCTCCACGTCCCCCAGATGGACGGGCAGGCTGACCGCGGCAACGCGCGCAAATCCTTCCGGCATAACGGCTTCCTCCCTGTCAGCTCACCTTGATGAGCATGTTTTTCTGATCGTCCAGCTCCACGCTGATAAGCCCTTCCTTCTCCATGGCCTTGAGCATGTCGCTGAAGCGCTTGAAGCCCAGCGCCTTTTCCGAGAAGCCCGGGAAGCTGGCCTGGATGTCGGCCTTGAGGATGCTGGGGTTGATGCGCTCAAAGCCGTCCTCCTTGTAGCGGGAGAGCTGCTCGCGGATAAGGGCGCGCCAGTTGTCCTTGTTGAGCTCGGGCTCGCTCTCCTTGCTGCTCTGGGAGAGGGAGACCATGACGTTGAAGTTGTCGCTTCGGATATGCAGGGCGCCGAACTGCTTGCTCAGCTTGTCCAGGAGCTTTAAAAACGTGGTGCAGCCATAGGACTTTTCGTTGAAGTCGGGCCGCAGGCGAAGCAGAATCCCCTTGAGCTCGCTGGCATAGAGCTCGTCCTTGTCGGTCTGCTCCTCCAAAATGCCGCACAGGGCCTTGTTGAGCTCCTGCTCGTCCAGAGGCTCCTTGTCCGCGGCAGCCTTTTTCTTGCCCGTGGGCTTGCGGGTACGTCCGCCGACGTTCTCCAGAAACTGAAACTCGTTGCAGGCGTTGATAAAGATGTTGCTGGCTGCCGCCGAGCGGCTGATGCCCAGCACGAACTTGCCCATGCTTTTGAGCCGGCCCACCAGCGGCGTATAGTCGCTGTCGCCGGAAACGATGCAGAAGCTGTCAATCAGGGGGTTGGTGAAGGCCACCTCCAGCGCGTCGATGACCAGGAGGATGTCGGCGTTGTTCTTCTGGCTGATGCCGTAGCGAAGGCTGGGCACGACGGTAAAGGTGTTGGAGAGGAGGACCTCCTTGAGGTCGCTGTACTGGTCGGTATAGCCGTAGACCTTGCCCAGCAGGATGTCGCCGCGGATCTTGACCTTCTCCAGCACGGAAAGCAGGGTGTCCACCTTCGCGCCGCAGTTTTCCAGATCCACGAACAGGGCAAATTTGGAGCTGCTCATCGTTGATTCCCCTTTCAGATGCGGAAGGTGTACTTGTCGCCGCGAATCCACTGGCGGCTGAGGTGCATGGGCTCGCCGTGCTGGTCCATGACCAGCTCGTTAAGCAGCAGCAGCGCGTCGCCCTGCGCCGTGCCCAGATGTCGGCTCACCAGCGGGGTGGCGTGGCCCAGGGAGATGTCATGCACCGCCGAGGTGGGGACGATGCCGCGCCGCCTGAGCAGGTCGTAGAGCGAGCCGTCCAGCGCCTCGTCCATCAGAAAGGCGTAGCGCTCCGGGAAGCGGTTGATCTCCAGCATGACCGGCTCGCCGTCGCACAGGCGCAGGCGGCAGATTTCCACAACCCGGCTCCCCGGGGCGGCGGAAAGGCGTTCGACGTCCTCCTGCGTGGCCTCCTCCATCGTAATGCTGATGAGCTTGGTCCCGGCGGCGTGGCCGTTCTGCCGGCAGGCCGCCGAGAAGCTGGTGATCTGGTGCAGGTCGCGCTGGATGCGCTCGTCGGCCACAAACGTGCCCTTGCCCTGCCTGCGTACCAGAAGCCCCTCCTGTACCAGGTCCAGCATGGCCTTGCGCACGGTTACGCGGCTTACGCCGTAGGTGTCGCACAGGAGCTGCTCACTGGGGATGCGCGCCCCGGAGGGATAGACCCCGGCGAGGATGTCGTTTTTCAGCCGCGTCATGAGCTGCTGGTACAGAGGGCTCTGACTCTTTTTCTCCAAAGGTTTGTCTTGCACGTGGTTTTCCTCCGTCACTCGATCCCCAAGAAGGCCAGAAAGCCCGTCTCGTAAAGGAAGGCCATTGTATCGCTGATGACGCCCATGGGCATCTCCACCAGGATGGGGACGGCCGACAGGGCCAGCGTGGGCAGGTAGAGCTGCTTGTATTCCTCCATGAAGCTCTCGTTGAGGTGGAAAAAGTCATTCTGGTTGTCGTAGACGCGCTCGACCATCGCGCTTGCGGGCAGAAGTTCCATGTCCGCCTGATAGGAAAGCGTCAGGGCGGGCTTTTGCGTCTGGGGATGCAGCCAGTCCACCTCCAGGGTCATGGCATAGGGCAGCTCGGCGGCGTCGCGGCTGTAGCGATAGCACAGGTTGACCGGCGCGGGTACCTCATAGAGACATTCGCCGCCAAGCACGACGGACGCCGTGCCCTCCGCGCTGAGCGCGCCGTCCGTGGGCAGGCCGTCGATGTCCACATTGAGCGTGAGGCGCTGCGCCTCCTCCAGCGTAATCCGCAGCGCGCCGTGAATGGCATCGCCGGTGTTTTCGTAGGAGACGGTCAGCTCATAGCCCTCGCTGTCGGGCAGACAGAGGGTAAAGCGCTCGCCGGCTTCGTCCAGGGTATGCGTGAAGATCTCCGTCCCACCCAGGGTGTAGGTCTGGGTCACGCCGTCATCGGAGATGAACAGGCCCTCGCTCTCCGGGTCCATGTAGATAAGCCAGTCCTCCAGATAGCCCAGCTTTTGCAGCATCAGGTCGGAGGCGCCCAGATCCGTGAGCATGCAGGTGAAGTAGAAGTAGGCGCGTTCGTAATCCCAGTCGTCGTTGACGATCAGGTCCAGCGCCTCGCACAGCTCGTAGAGGTCGGCGTGGCTCACATGGCGGTCGCCCTCGCCCGAGAGCGCCTCGGCGATGGGCTCATAATAGCTCGAGCCGATGTAGTAGCTGGCCTCGGGATAGAGAAACAGGGCGATGAGCTGCGTGGGCAGGCCCATGAAATAGTAGCCCTTGAGCATGAACTCAAAGAAGTTGTGCATCTGGAAGTGGATGCTGTCGCCGCGCAGCGCGTCGGCGCGCACATAGCGGTAGCTGTGATAGCCGTCATAGACGAAGGGCAGGACGTTTTCGCCGTTGACGCACAGGCCGCCGTCAAAATAGACGCGGCTGATGTTGGTCAAAAAGCGCTGCACATCGATGACGCCCTCCAGGCTCAGCTTGGAGAGAAAGGTTTCCCAGTCGGCGTAGTGCGCCGCGCCGTCATTGGGAAAGCCGTCCGCGTGCGCCTGCAGGGACAGGGTGAAATCGGAGCGGATCACATCGTCCCCGGCATCCTGCGCCTCCTCGGCCAGCGCCGCGGGAAGGGCCGCCGTGAGCAGGCACAGAGACAAAAGCAGCGCAAACAGCTTTTTCAGGATATACATCTGTGGATCAAACCTCCTTGTTTGAGGCGCGGGCCGTCAGCCCTTGGCGCGGTGGGCGGCGCGGGCGCGCTCCTCATGAGAGAGGACGCGCTTGCGCATGCGCAGGGATTTGGGGGTGATTTCCAGAAGCTCGTCGTCGTCGATGAACTCCAGGCACTCCTCCAGGGTAAGGGGATGAACGCTCACCAGGCGAAGGCTGTCCTCGCTGGCGGAGGCGTTTCGCATGTTGGTGACGTGCTTTTGCTTGCAGACGTTGACGACCAGATCGTCGGGGCGGGCGTTCTGGCCGCAGATCATGCCCTTGTATACGGGCGTCTGCGGCCCGATGAAGAGCGTGCCGCGCTCCTGGGCGTAGAACAGGCCGTAGCTGGTGGACTCGCCGTCCTCAAAGCACACCAGCGCGCCGGCGCTGCGGTGGGGGATGTCGCCCTTGACGGGCTCATACCTTTCAAACACGCTGGACATGATGCCCTCGCCCCGCGTGTCGGTCATGAACTCGGAGCGGTAGCCGAACAGGCCGCGCGAGGGGATGAGGAACTCCAGGCGCACGCGGTCCAGGCCGTGCATGCTCTCCATCACGCCGCGGCGGCGGCCGATCTTCTCGATCACCGCGCCGGCGTAGGCCTGCGGCACGTCGGCGACCATGCGCTCGATGGGCTCGCAGCGCACGCCGTCGATCTCCTTGTAGAGCACCTGCGGCTTGGACACCTGGAACTCGTAGCCCTGGCGGCGCATGTTTTCAATCAGGATGGAAAGGTGCAATTCGCCCCGGCCGCGCACCTCGAAGGCGTCGGGGCTGTCGGTCTCGTTGACGCGCAGGGACACGTCGGTCTGCAACTCGCGCATGAGCCGGGCCCGCAGGTGGCGGCTGGTGACGTACTCGCCCTCGCGGCCGGCAAAGGGGCTGTTGTTGACCGAGAAGGTCATGGTCACGGTCGGCTCGGTGATGCTCACAAAGGGCAGGGCCTCCACCTGCTCGGGCGCGCAGACGGTGTCGCCGATGCCGATGTCCTCGATACCGCTCATGGCCACGATGTCGCCCATCGAAGCCTCCTTGGCGGGCACGCGCTTGAGGCCGTCAAAGGTGTACAGGCTGGTCAAGCGCAGCGGCTGGGAGACCTTTTCGGTATCAAAGTTGGTCTTGATGACGGTCATGCCCTCCGAGAGCGTGCCGCGGGCGATGCGGCCGATGCCGATGCGGCCCACGTAGTCGTTGTAGTCGATGGTGGAGATGAGCACCTGCGCGGGCCCCTCCAGATCGCCCTCGGGCGCTGGGATGTATTCCAGAATTGTGTCAAACAGGGGACGAAGATCCTGGCCGGGCTGGCTGAGGTCCAGCGTGGCGGTGCCCTGGCGGGCGCTGGCATAGACGATGGGGCGGTCCAGCGCGGTTTCGTCCGCGCCCAGCTCGATGAACAGGTCCAGCACCTCGTCCACCACCTCGTCGCAGCGGGCGTCGGGGCGGTCCACCTTGTTGATGACCACGATGACGGGCAGCTTCAGCGACAGGGCCTTTCTGAGCACGAAACGGGTCTGGGGCATGGGGCCCTCGAAGCTGTCCACCAGCAGCAGCACGCCGTCCACCATTTTGAGCACGCGCTCCACCTCGCCTCCGAAGTCGGCGTGGCCGGGGGTGTCGACGATGTTGATCTTGGTGGACTGGTAGTGCACGGCGGTGTTCTTGGCCAGAATGGTGATGCCTCGCTCGCGCTCGATGTCCCCCGAGTCCATGACGCGGTCGGCCACCTGCTGGTTCTCGCGGAAAACGCCGCCCTGCTTGAGCATCTCGTCCACCAGCGTGGTCTTGCCGTGATCGACGTGGGCGATGATGGCGATGTTGCGGATATCGTTGCGGATCATAAAAAGCCTCTTTCCTTCTCTTGCTGGTATCGGGGAAACGCCGCCTCACATCCTCGCGGGAGGCACCCCCGCCAGCGGGGAAACCAGGTACAAATCATGCATATACGCTGCGCACGGCCGTTTCGGCCAGCTCCAATCCTTCGTTGTTTTCCATCGCCAGGCGGATGGACCAGTCGTTTTCAAAGAGCAACACCTCGCGCTCCTCGGAATCGAAGGCGCGGCCGCTGGTGGAGGTGAGCTTGAGCTTTTCCACGGGCACGGGGGATTTGGTCACCCAGCGCACGTAGCGGAAGGGCAGGCGGTCCATGAGCATGGTCACGCCGTACTCGGTCTTGAGCCGGTGCTCCAACACCTCGAACTGAAGCACGCCGACCACGCCCACCAGGAAGTCCTCCCGGCCCGTCTCGGTGCGGCGGAAGGTCTGGATGGCGCCCTCCTCGGCGAGTTGCAGGATGCCCTTCAAAAACTGCTTGCGCTTCATGCTGTCCTCGGGGCGCACGCGGGCGAAGTGCTCGGGCGCGAAGACCGGGATGGAGGAAAAATGCAGCTTGGGGCCGGCGGAGAGCGCGTCGCCCAGGTGAAAAAAGCCGGGGTCAAACAGGCCGATGATGTCGCCCGCGTAGGCGTTTTCGACGGC
>CALVKX010000061.1 GCA_944333375.1 uncultured Eubacteriales bacterium | reverse complement strand
AGGGCCTGGCGACTTCATCCTCTTCTGCGCGGATGCGCTGGAGGTGGTGCGGCGGGTGCTGGGCGGGCTGCGCCTCAAGTGCGCGGACCTGCAGGGCCTGGCGGACCCCGGCGATTTTCGGTTCGCGCTGGTGACGGATTTTCCCATGTTTGAGTACAAAAAGGACGAAAAGCGCTTCGCCGCCATGCATCACCCCTTTACGATGCCGTTTCTGGAGGATGTGGAGCTGATGCAGGACGACAGGACCAAGCCCCTCGTGCGCTCGCAGGCCTACGACGTGGTGCTCAACGGCGTGGAGCTGGGCAGCGGGAGCGTGCGCATCCACCGCGCCGATATCCAGCAGAAGGTCTTTCGCGCGCTGGGCTTTGACAAGGAGGAGGCGCGAGAACGCTTCGGATTTTTGCTGGACGCGTTCCGCTTCGGGACGCCGCCGCACGCGGGGTTTGCCTTTGGCGTGGACCGGCTGTGCATGCTGCTGTTGGGCGCGTCTTCGCTGCGTGAGGTCATCGCCTTTCCAAAGACCAAGGATGCGAGATGTCCGCTCAGCGGCGCGCCGGATTATGTGGATGCCGCGCAGCTGGAGGCGCTCCGGCTGGGGGTGGCCGTGGCCGAGGAGGGAAAGGCAGAGCATGTCCGCGCCCTTCGGCGCGAGGCGGTGGAGAACACGGCGCTTTTGGCCATGCTCCGCCTTCCCGGGGACGAGGAGGAGCGCATGAGCCGGGAATTTGGGGCGATCGTGGACTTCGCGGGCGAGCTGGCGGGGCTTCAGCGGGAGGCGCCGCCGCGCAGGCGCGCGACATGCGGGGCACAGGCCCTCAGGCCAGATGAACCCGGCGAAAGCCTGCCCATCGGGGAGGTCCTCATGAACGCGCCGACTGTGAACGGCCGACTCATCACCGTACCCAGGACCTTTGACTGAAGGGGGCGTTGTCATGAAACCGATTCCGACGCTTTGCCAAAAGCCGGTGACAGAGCTATGCGGTCTGCTGGAGAGTGGACAGGTCACCTCCGTGGAGATCGTGGAGGCGTATCTGCACGCCATTGACGCCCGCGACGGCGAGGTGCACGCCTATCTGGAAACCTATCCCGAGGACGCCCTGCGCGAGGCCGCGGAGGCGGACGCGCGACGCGCGCTGGGACAAAAGCGGTCGCCGCTGGACGGCGTGCCCATCGCCGTGAAGGACAATCTGGTCATGCGCGGGCGCGTGTGCTCCTGCGCCAGCCGCATGCTGGAGACCTTCCGCTCGCCCTATGACGCGACGGTGATTCAAAAGCTGCATGCAGCCGGCATGCCCATCTTGGGCCGCCTCAACATGGATGAGTTCGCCATGGGCGGAAGCACCGAAAACAGCGCCTTTGGCGTTACGCGCAACCCGTGGAAGCTCGACTGCGTTCCGGGCGGCTCGTCGGGCGGCTCTGCGGCGGCGGTGGCCGCGGGCATGGCCCCGGCGGCGCTGGGCAGCGACACGGGCGGCAGCATCCGCCAGCCCGCCGGCTTCTGCGGCGTGGTGGGCGTGAAGCCAGCCTACGGCGCGGTCAGCCGGTATGGGCTGGTGGCCTTCGCCAGCTCGCTGGACCAGATCGGCCCGCTGTGCAAGACCGCCGCGGACGCGGCGCTGCTGCTGGATGTGATCTGCGGGGGCGATTCCCGCGACATGACCAGCGA
The DNA here is from genome assembly GCA_944333375.1 of uncultured Eubacteriales bacterium. The sequence continues at coordinate 8,557 of CALVKX010000061.1, read as the reverse complement.
TCCTACGCTCGCCCGGCCCTGCGCGGGCCGGGCGGTGCGGGACCTTTCCGGCCTCACGGTGGGGCTGCCGGTGGAGTGCTTCGGCGAGGGGCTGGATGCGCAGGTGCGCGCCGCCGTGGAGGCTGCGGCCGGGACGCTGCGCGGGCTGGGCGCGCAGGTGCGCGAGGTGAGCATCCCCTCGCTTCCCTACGCGCTGCCCGCGTACTATGTCATCTCCAGCGCGGAGGCGTCCAGCAACCTCGCCCGCTACGACGGCGTGCGCTACGGCTATCGCGCCCGGGACTGCGCCAGCCTGGACGAACTGTACCGCAAGAGCCGCCAGGAGGGCTTTGGCGCGGAGGTCAAGCGGCGTATCCTGCTGGGCACGTTCGCGCTCAGCAGCGGCTATCAGGATCAGTATTATCTCAGGGCGCTCAAGGCGCGCGAGCTCCTGCGCCACGAGGCGGCCCAGGCGCTGGAGCGGTGCGGCGCGCTGCTCAGCCCCGTTTCCCCCACGCCGGCCTACCGCCTGGGCGAAAAGACGGGCGATCCCATGGAGATGTACCTGGGCGACATCTACACCGTCCCCGCCAACATCACCGGCCTGCCCGCGGTGTCGATCCCATGCGGGCGCTCGTCGGAGGGCCTGCCCATCGGCATGAGCCTGATGGGCGCGCGTGACAGCCTGCCGCTTCTGATGGATGCGGCCATTGCCTATGAGCGGGCGGCGCGGGTGAACGAGGGGCTGCATCCCTACGACAGGACGGAGGAGGCGCGGGCATGAACAGGGCATATGAAATGGTCATCGGCCTGGAGACGCACGTGGAGCTGCGTACGAGGAGCAAGGTGTTCTGCGCCTGCGAAAACACCTTCGGCGCGGAGCCCAACACGCATGTCTGCCCCGTGTGCATGGGATTGCCGGGGGCGCTGCCGGTGTTCAACGCGCAGGTGCTGCGCTATGCGGCCATGGCCGGCATGGCGCTGGGATGCCATGTGCATCACCGCAGCCGCTTCGACCGCAAGAATTACTTTTATCCCGATCTGCCCAAAGCCTATCAGATCAGCCAGTTCTACCGTCCCCTGTGCGAAGGTGGGGCGCTCACCATCCAGACCGGCGCGGGGGAAAAGCGTGTGGGCATCACCCGCATCCACATCGAGGAGGACGCGGGCAAGCTTGTGCATGACGAGCAGCATGGCACGGCGCTGGACATGAACCGCTGCGGCGTGCCGCTGATTGAGATCGTGTCCGAGCCGGACATCCGCTCCGCGGAGGAGGCGGTGGCGTATCTGCGAAAGCTCCGCGCCATCCTCACCTACACGGGCGTGAGCGACTGCCGCATGAACGAGGGCAGCATGCGCTGCGACGTGAACCTGAGCGTGCGCAGGCCCGGAGAACCCTTCGGCGTGCGCACCGAAATGAAGAACCTCAACTCCTTCCAGAGCGTGGAGCGCGCCATCGAAGCCGAGTACCGGCGGCAGGTGCAGGCGCTGGAGGCGGGCGAGGAGGTGGTGCAGGAGACGCGCCGCTACGACCAGAGGACCGGCAAGACCTCCTCCATGCGCCGCAAGGAAAACAGCGCCGACTACCGCTACTTTCCCGACCCCGACCTGCCGGAAATCTACCTCAGCGACGCCGAGATGGCCGAGATTCGCGCGTCCATTCCTGCGTTGCCCGACGAGCGCCGCATGCGCTACATGCAGCGGTACGGGCTGACCGCCTACGCCGCCGAACAGCTGACCGCAGAGCGCTGGCTCGCGGAGTACTTCGAGCAGGCGGCCGGCCTGGCGGAAAACCCCGTGGCGCTTTGCAACCTCATTCTGGGTGAGGCGTTTGCCCAGATCGCTCTGCGCGACAGCGAGCACACGGGCGAGCGCGGGCCGGAGGCGCTGCCCGTCGCGCCGGAGCACATGGCCGCACTCAGCGACATGATTGGCACAGGCAAGGTCAACAGCTCCACCGGCAAAAAAATTCTGGCCGCGCTCTTTGACCACGACCAGGACCCTGAAGCCTATGCACGGACCCACGACCTGTTTACCCTGACCGACTCCGCCGCGCTGGAGGCCGCCGCGCGGGAGGCGGTGGAAAAGAATCCCGACATGGTGCGCAGCTACCGCGCGGGCAAGACCAGCGTGGAAAAGGCACTGATGGGCAAGGCCATGGCGCTCACGCGCGGCAAGGCCGACCCGGAGGCCCTGCGTCAAAAGCTGCTGGAGCTGCTGGGGAAACAGGAATAAAACCAGAAAAAGACAGGCCCTGCGGAACATTCCGCAGGGCCTGCCGCAATATTCTTACGCCATTCCCAATTCCTGCCGCACGCGCCGGGCCACGCCTTCCCCGTCCAGGCCGAAGTGCTTTTCCAGATAGCTCTGGTTACCCACGAGGCTGCAATAGGTATCGTTCAGGCCCAATCGCACCACGCGGGGGCGCGGGCCGGTCAGGCCGCAGACGTATTCGCACACCGCGCCGCCAAAGCCGCCCACGATGGTGTGCTCCTCCAGCGTGAAGAGCACGGGCACCCGGCCGCACAGCGCCGCGAGGTAGGCTTCATCCAGAGGCTTGACGGTGGGGAAGCTGGCCACACCGACGTGCAGGCCGTCGGCCTCCAGCAACCGCGCCGCCTCCACGGCGCTGCCCAGAATACCGCCCGCCGTGAGAATATAGGCATCCGTGCCGGAGAACTGCTCCAGCGCCTGCCCGCAGCGGTAGCCGGCCAGGGACCCGTCCTCGTGAAAATGCGGTTCGCCGCCGCGGCCGATGCGCAGGTAGGCTACCCCGGGCTCGCTGAGGAAGGGGCCCATCACGGCCTCGGTCTCCACGCCGTCGGCGGGCGCGTAGACCTTCACGCCCGGCAGGATGCGCAGCGCGCTCATGTCCTCGGTAGCGTGGTGCGTCATGCCCAGCGTGCCGTAGACAAAGCCCGCGCCCACGCAGACGATCTTGACGTTGACCTCGTGGTAGGCGCAGCAGTTGCGGATCTGCTCCAGACAGCGCAGCGTGGGGAAGTTGCCGATGGAGTAGACCACGACGGTCTTTCCCTCCAGCGCCATGCCCGCGGCCATGCTCACCATGGCCTGCTCGGAGATGCCAGCGTTGATGAAGCGGTCGGGGAATTTCTCCATATAGGGAAACAGCACGCCAAAGCCCAGGTCGCCGGTGACGAGCACCAGCTCCGGGTGGGTCTGGGCGTAGGCCTCCAGACAGCGGGTGAAGGTATCTCTCATGGCTTGCCGGCCTCCAGTTCGTTGCGCGCCGCCTCGTATTCCTCGCCGCGCGCGGTGCGATAGTGCCACAGCACGGAGTTTTCCATAAAGCTCACGCCTTTGCCCTTGACGGTGTCGGCGATGACCACGACGGGCTTTCCCCCGCCCATCGCGGCGCGGGCCTCGTCGTAGGCGCGGTGCAACGCCTCGTGGTCATGCCCGTCCACGCGGATGACGTGCCAGCCGAAGGCGCGCCACTTTTCGTCCAGCGGCTCCAGAGCGATGGTCTCCTCCACCGGGGCCAGGGACTGAATCTTGTTGAAGTCGATGGTGACGATGAAGTTGTCCAGCTTATACTGGTGGGCGATGAGCGCGCTTTCCCACACGGCGCCCTCGTCGCACTCGCCGTCGCCGATGATGCAGTATACGCGGTGGCTCTTGTGGTCAAGCTTCGCGGCCAATGCCATGCCCATGGCCATGGGCAGGCCCTGCCCCAGCGAGCCGGTGGACGCCTCCACGCCGGGCACGCCCTTGTGGCTGACGTGCCCGCTCAGGCGGCTGCCGTTCTGACAGTGGGTGAGCAGCTCCTCCACGGGGAAAAAGCCGCTCTCGGCCAGCGCCGCGTAGATGCCCGCGCCGGCGTGGCCCTTGCTGAGAATCAGGCGGTCGCGGTCCGGCATGCGGGGGTTTTTCGGGTCAAAACGAAGCACGTCGGCGTACAGCACGGCCACCAGGTCCGCCATGGAAAAGATGCTGGCGATGTGCGAGGTGCCGCCGCGGCTGGTCATCTCCAGCGCGTGCAGACGGATCTTATAGGCCAGATCAAGGCTCTTTTGGCAGTTCATCGGCTTCCTCCTTGCCGCACGGGCACTTCCTCCCGCGCGGACGGTTCCCTCTTGAGGTTCTTTTTCAGCACGCAGCAGAGCGTTTCCCAAAATACCCTCGCGTCCAGCCCCAGGGACTGGTTCTGCGCGTACTGCACGCGCATGCGGTTCTTCTCGCCCAGGATTTTGGTCTCATAGGAGCCCTCCGGGTCGTCGTGGCCCACCAGCTCGTCCAGGCTGATGAGGCGGATGGAACTGGGATCGCTGATGCCGGGCCGCACCCACAGGATGCATTGCTCATGGGGCGCGTAGCGCATGGTATAGCGGAGAAGCTCGGGCCGGGGACCGATGAAGGACATCTCTCCCCGCAGAATGTTAAACAGCTGAGGCAGCTCGTCGAGCTTGCTGCGCCGAAGCACGCGGCCAACCTTCGTCACCCGGGGATCGTTGAACGCCGTGGTGGAGGAATACTTGTCGGCGCCTACCACCATGGTGCGGAATTTCAAAATGTTGAAAGGGCGGTTGTGATAGCCGCCGCGCAGCGCGGTATAGAACACTGGTCCGCGCGAGGTGCATTTGACCGCGACGGCGATGGGCAGCATCACCACCAGACAGGGGAGGAGAAAAACCAGCGCCATCACAAAATCCAGCACGCGCTTGACCACCTTGCTGTAAAACGGGTGCGCGAGCGGACCGTCCCAGCGGGGCAGCAGCTTGCGCGCGGAGGCCAGCGTCAAGTCCCTTTCCATGCCCACGGCCCTTTCCTTGCCTGCGTGCGGCGCCATAGCGCCGCCGTATTTTATCGTATCACACCAGAGGGGAGGAAGTCAATTTTTTATCGAAATTCCGCCTGTGTGCAAAACCGCGCCTTCCCCCCTGCCGGTGGGTTGCAATCTGATGAAACTATGGTAAAATAACGCAAGGAGAGACAAACGTGTGTGCGCGTCGATCCTTCAAGAAGTGATGGGAGGGGCAAAGGGACGGTGTACAGCGTAGGCGTCGTTTCCCTTGGGTGCAGCAAAAACCGCGTGGATACCGAGCTGATGCTGGACATTCTGCGCAAAGCGGGATACCGCATCACCGCCGATGAACGCGAGGCGGATATTTTGATCGTCAACACCTGCGGCTTCATCGAGCCGGCCAAGCAGGAGAGCATCGACACGCTGCTGTCCCTGGCGCGCTATAAGCAGGAAGGACACCTCAAGCTCCTGGCGGCCACTGGCTGCCTGACGCAGCGCTACGAGCGGGCCATTTTGGAGGAGATGCCGGAGGTGGACCTGGTGCTGGGCGTGAGCCAGTACCCCATGCTGCCCCGGGCGATCGAGGAGGCGCTTTCGGGCGGGCGCCCCAGCTACTGCGCGCCGGACGCCTCGGTCCTCTGCGGCGGGCGGGTGCTGACCACGCCGCCATACATGGCCTATGTGCGCATCGCCGACGGATGCGACAACCGCTGCGCCTACTGCGCCATTCCGCTGATCCGGGGCGGCTTTCGCTCGCGGAGCATGGAAAGCGTGCTGGGGGAGATCCGCGCGCTGGCCGATCAGGGCGTCAGGGAGCATGTGCTGGTGGCGCAGGACACCTCGCGCTTTGGCGTGGATACGCACGGGCGCAGCCTGCTTCCCGAGCTGATGGTCCGCGCGGCGGAGATTCCGGGCGTGGAATGGCTGCGCGTGCTCTACTGCTATCCCGACGAGGTGGAGGAAAGCCTCCTGGAGGCCATGGCCTCGCGGCCCAACATCTGCCGCTATCTGGACCTGCCCCTTCAGCACGCCGACCCGGAGCTGCTTCGGCGCATGAACCGCCGGGGCGATATCGAGCAGACCCGCGCGTTTCTCAAAAAGGCCCGGGATATGGGCTTTACGCTGCGCACGACGTTCATCACCGGCTTTCCCGGCGAGACGGAGGAGCAGTTTGAGCGCCTGATGGCGTTTGCTGAGGATATCCGCTTTGACCGGCTGGGCGCGTTTTGCTATTCGGCCGAGGATGACACCCCCGCGGCCGCCATGCCCGATCAGGTGCCGGAGGAAGTGAAGCGGCAGCGCCTGGATCGCCTGATGACGGCGCAGCAGGCCATCTCCCTGGAGCGAAACCGGCTGCGCATCGGCCGCAGGGAGCGCGTGCTGGTGGAGAGCGTGGATGTGGACGGCATGGCCGTCGCGCGCTCGGCGGCTGAGGCGCCGGAAACCGACGGCGTCATCCGCGTGAGCGGCGCCTGTGAGGCGGACATCGGCTGCTTTGTCACGGCGCGGATCACCGGCGCCGATACCTATGACCTGACAGGAGAAAAGCTATGAATTGGCCCAACCGTTTGTCCATCCTGCGCATCGCGCTGGTTCCGCTGGTGGTGCTGATGGCCTATGTTGACACCCCCTGGTCCTATGGGGTGGCGCTGGCGCTGTTTGTGCTGGGCGGCCTGACGGACTGGGCGGACGGCTGGATGGCCCGGCGCTACGGCATCGTAACCAATTTCGGGAAATTCATGGACCCGGTGGCGGACAAGCTGCTGGTGCTCTCGACCATGATTAGCCTGTGCGGCCAGGGATGGATCCCCGCCTGGGCCTGCGTGGTGGTCCTGTTCCGGGAATTCGCGGTGGACGGCCTGCGGCTGGTGGCCATGGAGCAGGGGCAGGTGATCGCGGCGGGCAAGCTGGGCAAGATCAAGACCTGCACGCAGATGGCGATGCTCGTGGCGTTTTTGCTCTCCGCCGCGGGCTGGCTCCATGTCCCGGCGCTGAACGAGTGCCTGCTGTGGCTGGCGGTTTTGATGACGCTGTGGAGCGGCGCGGACTATTTTGTGAGAAACCGCGCGCTGTTTTCCAGGGGCCTGCGCTGAGGAAAGGATGATGAAGGGCATGTCGGAGCTTGCGCGCGTGAGCGCGGAGGTGGTCGCGCGCTTCGGGGCGCGGGGAAAGACGCTGGGCACGGCGGAAAGCCTGACCGGCGGCATGATCGCATCGGCCGTGGCTGATGTGAGCGGGGCCAGCGCCGTGCTCATGGGCGGCGTGGTCAGCTATGATCCCCGCGTGAAGCACGAGGTGCTGGGCGTGACCCGGGAGGTGATCGACACCGTCGGGGTGGTCAGCGAGCCGTGCGCGCGGCAGATGGCCGAGGGTGCGCGCCGGGTGCTGAAGGTGGACATCGCCGTGAGCGCCACAGGCGTGGCCGGCCCTACCGGCGGGACGCCCGAAACACCGGTGGGCACGGTATTCATCGGCGTGAGCGGCCCGGAGGGCACGCGCGTGGAAGAATGTCATTTTGGGGGAGACAGGGCGCAGGTGCGCGCGCAGAGCGCCGCGCACGCGCTTGGCATGGCGCTGGAGGCGCTGGAGCAGCACAAGGAAAGCGAGGATTGACGATGGCAAAGAAGGAAACGGTAAAGAAGGAAACCGTCAAGAAAGACGAGCTGCGCGAGGAGAAGATGAAGGCGCTGGAAAACGCGCTGGCCCAGCTCAACAAGACCTATGGCAAGGGAAGCGTGATGAAGTTCAGCGACAAGGTCGCCGACACCAACCTTCAGGTCATCTCAACCGGCTGCCTGGACCTGGATATGGCGCTGGGCGTGGGCGGCCTGCCCCGGGGGCGCGTGGTGGAGATCTACGGTCCTGAGAGCAGCGGCAAGACCACGGTGGCCCTGCACTGCGTGGCCGAGGCGCAAAAGGCGGGCGGGGTGGCCGCCTTCATCGACGCCGAGCACGCGCTGGACCCGGTCTATGCCAAGAAGCTGGGCGTCAACATCGACGATCTCTACATCTCCCAGCCTGATACCGGCGAGCAGGCGCTGGAGATCTGCGAGGCGCTGGTGCGCTCCGGCGCGGTGGACATCGTGGTCATCGACTCCGTGGCCGCGCTCGTGCCCAAGGCCGAGATCGAGGGCGACATGGGCGACAGCTTTGTAGGATTGCAGGCGAGGCTGATGAGCCAGGCGCTGCGCAAGCTCACCGGCGTGATCTCCAAGACCAACGCCGTGGCCATCTTCATCAATCAGCTCCGCGAAAAGGTGGGCGTCATGTACGGCAACCCCGAGACCACCACCGGCGGCCGCGCGCTCAAGTTCTATGCGAGCGTGCGCCTGGACGTGCGCCGGGGCGAGCAGCTTAAGAACGGAACCGAGGTCATCGGCAACCGCACCAAGGTCAAGGTGGTCAAGAACAAGGTCGCGCCGCCCTTCAAGGTGGCCGAGTTCGATATCATCTATGGCGAAGGCATCAGCCGCTTCGGCTCGCTGCTGGACATGGCGGTGGAGCGCGATATCATCCACAAGAGCGGCGCGTGGTTCTCCTATGAGGACCAGCGCATCGGCCAGGGTCGGGAGAACGCGCGCCAGTATCTGCGCGACCACCCCGAGCTGGCCGACCAGATTGAGAAGATCGTGCGCGAGGAAGCCATGGCCGCCGCCGCGGCCAAGAATGTAGCCGAGCCGGAGTCCGCTGTCCCCGAGGAGGAGGACCCGGATCTTGCGCTGATGGACGAAATGGAATGAGCCGCTGCCCGCCCCCTTTGGGGGCGGGCCTCAGACTGCTGACAAAGTGCGGGGTGCAGGGGGATCATCAGTT
>CALVKX010000060.1 GCA_944333375.1 uncultured Eubacteriales bacterium | reverse complement strand
CACCGCGGCCGTTCAGGTCCACTACCGCAACAGCATCGGCGACGACCTGCCCGGCTCGCCGGTCATCAAGCAGCTTGCCCCCGGAAAGCATACCATCCAGCCTGAAAACGTGCCGGCCGGCTATGTCCTCAGCAGCAGCGCGCAGCCCCAGACCGTCACCGTGTCCGACGACCTGGTGGCCACGCCCAACAGCATCAGCTTCACCTGCTATGATGAAAACATCACCGGCACGCTGACCATCAACTACTACGACAGTGCCGACCTCAGCAAGCCCATCGCCACCGAGCAGCGCCCGCTCAAGCCCGGCCTGCAAACCGTGGCGGCGGACGACTCGGTCGTGGCCAAGGTGGGCAACTACCAGCGCACCGAGGGCTACGCCGATCAGCAGGTGCAGGTCAACGAGAACGGCACCGTCGTGCCCGCGACCATTTCCTTCTATTACAAGTCGGTGCAGAACACCAGCTACGTGGGTTATGCGGTGACCACCCGCCAGACGGCCATGCGCTCCAGCGCCGCCGCCAACGGGGCCGTGACGCAGACGCTGGCGGTGAACACGCTGCTGTATATCAACGGCCAGCAGCAGGTGAGCGGCGTCACCTGGGACAGCTCCCAGACCGTGCTGGGCGGCACCTCGGCCTCCGGCTGGGTGACCGACGCCGATGTGCGCCATATCAGCGCCTCCGAGGCGCAGGCCCTCATCGACGAGTACAACAAGCAGCAGCAGACGCCCACCCAGAGCCCCGGCTACTATATCACCCTCTATGACAGCGTGCCGCTTCGTACCTACACCAACATCTACGCCTCGGCCCGCTATCTCAAGAAGGACACCGTCGTCTACGTCCACAGCCAGGAGTACGACGGCAGCCGCAACATCTGGCACCTGACCACCTACGACGGCGTGACCGGCTATGTGCTCAACGGCCAGCTGCGAAAGCTCACCGAGGAGGAAGTCAAGAACTATCTCGCACAGGGCGGCAACACCAAGCCCAACAATCCGGGCGGCAACCAGTACGACCCCAACGGCGCCTCCAGCTACGGCTACGTGACCACCAACAGCGTCAACTTCCGCTCCTCGCCCGACGGCAGCCGCATCAAGCAGCTCAACAAGTACGCCATGGCCATGATCCTTGGCACCAAGCAGGTCGACGGCGTCACCTGGTACAACGTCAACTATAACGGTCAGATCGGCTGGATCCACGGCGACTACTTCCATCAGATGACGCTCACGGAGTTCAACTCCTTCCTGACCAGCTCGCAGTACCAGCAGGGCATCACCAACAACGCCGTGGCCACCGCCAAGCCCTCTACCGGCACCTCGTCGGGAAATACCTCCAGCGGCTCCGCCACGCAGGGGAGCGTCTCCTCCGTGGAGGACTGGAACGTGGGCAAGTGGCAGAATACCGGCGTGACCAATCAGACCACCTACGCGCCCTTTAACCCCTATGCCACGCCCGTGGCCACCACAGCGCCCAAGGACCAGTATGTCACCAAGGACGCGACCGTCAAGTTCTATCAGTCGGCGGACGCGGCCTCCAGCAGCCTGACCCTGCCGGCCAACGCGACGCTGGATGTGCTGGAGACGGTTACCCAGAACAACAAGACCTGGTACAAGGTTCAGTACAATGGCCAGACCGGCTATGTGGAGGCGGAGGCGGCGCTCGCCGAGGTAACCGCCAGCGTCAGCCCCACGCCCACCAGCACCTTTGTCATCGGCACCATGATCCCCATCAACTATGAGGACGAGACACGCGAGACGCAGACCTCCTCCGTCCCCTGGGGCCTGATCGGCGGCGCCGTGGTCATCATCGGCGGCGCGGGCGGCGCATACGCCTACGCCCTTAACCAGAACAAGAGGCGCAAGGCCGCCGCTGCGCGCGCGGCCGCCAGCAGGCGCGCCGCCGCGGCCGGGACCACGGCCGCCGGGGCAGCCAGCCCCTATACCCGCCGCGCCGCCGCCGCGCCCATCGCGCCGGGCACCAAGCGCGACGAGCAGGCCGGGACGCAGAGCAAGCCGGGGACGGCGCCCACCAGCTACGGCGGTGTGAAGAACCCCTACAGCAGCGGCAGCATCACCGGCACGCAGAATCAGAATCCCTACACGCGCCCCACAGCGGGGACGCAGGCCAATCCCTACGGCACGTCCGCGACGGGCAATCCCTACACCCGTCCCACGGGTACGCAGAGCAGCGGGTATGGCACATCCGCGACGGATGCGCAAAATCCCTACACCCGTCCTGTGGGAGCGCAGAGCAACCCCTACACCCGTCCCGCGGCGGAAGCGGGCGAAACGGCGACGCGCGGTGAATCCGGCACGCCCTCGGCCATTCCCTACGCCGACGGAAGCCTGCCCACGACGGCTGCGAAGCCGTCGGGCCTGCACAGCGCGGGCAGCCTGGAGAGCAAGACGGAGCCGGCTTCGGCGCCGTCAGCCCGGCCCGCCGGCACCGAGACGCCCGCCGCCAGCAATCCCTACGCCCGCCCGCTGAGCGCGGCGCCCAGCCTGAAGCCCGAGGAGAAGCAGGGCGAGGCGGCCGCCACCCGCAGGCGCTCCACCCGCATGCAGCGCTACCACGCCGCCGGCGGAGACGAGGAGGGCGGCGACGCCTGACAACTTTGGGCCGCGCGGCTTCTGCCGCGCGGCCCTGCGCGATCATACGAAGGAGGAAAACGGCATGGCGGTTTATGGAACGTTTGTGTCTGCAACGGGCGAGGCGCTGGAGAAGGCCCTTTGGCCCACACAGGGCGCGCCCAGGGGCGTGGTGCAGTTCGTGCACGGCATGGCCGAGCACATCCGGCGCTATGATGCCGCCGCCCAGGCGCTCAACGCGGCGGGCTACGCCGTGGTGGGGCACACGCACGCGGGACACGGGGAAAAGGCCCGACAGCTCGGCTACTTTGCCGACAAAGACGGCTGGGACGCGTTGATTTCGGACGTGCACGCCCTGCGTCTTGAGGCGCAGAAGGCATACCCGGGCGTTCCCTATGTGCTGCTGGGGCACTCCATGGGCAGCTTCGTGGTGCGCGGCTATTGCCTCAAATATGAGAAGGGGCTTTCGGGCGTGGCGCTCAGCGGCACGGGGCACTTTGAAAGGCCCGTGGTGGCTGCGGGCAGGGCCGTGGCCCGGCTGCAATGCGCCTTCGGCGGCGCCCGCAAACCTGCAAAGCTGGTGGAAAAGCTCAGCTCCTCGGGCTATAACCAGGGCTACGAGGACCCGCAGACGCCCTTTGACTGGCTCAGCCGTGACCGGGAGGTGGTGGCGGCGTACATCGCCGACCCGTATTGCGGCTTCACCTTCACGGCCCGGGCCTATGACGACATGTTCGAGGGCCTCAGCCGCCTCTACCCCGACAGGCTGGGCGCGATGGAAAAGGACATCCCCGTTTATCTGTTCTCCGGCGACCGGGACCCCGTGGGCGGGCACGGAAAGGGCGTCGAGCTGGTGGCGCGGGAGCTGCGGGAGGCGGGCGTGCGCGACGTGACCGTGCGCCTCTATCCGGGCGGGCGGCACGAGATGTTCAACGAAATCAACCGCAAAGAGGTTTATGCGGACCTGATTGCCTGGCTGGATGAAAAAACCGTTTCAGGGCGATAGTGTTAAAATTTCATTTCTTAATTGTTAAATTCCCCGGGATGTGTTACAATGTACGCATCCCGGGGTTTTGCATGCCCCGATTGCAGGGAGGTTGGTCGGCCGTGGAGGAGAGCGGTCTGGGGAAAAGGCTGTCGCAGGTGCGGTGCTTCATGCTGGATATGGACGGCACCTTTTATCTGGGGGATCGTCTGCTGGAGGGCTCGCTGGATTTTCTGGACGCGCTGGAGCGCACGGGGCGCCGCGCGCTGTTTGTGACCAACAACTCCAGCAAGTCCGCGGACCGCTATGTGCGCAAGCTCCGCGGCATGGGCGTGAGGGAGCCGTTTCTCAACGTCCTGACCTCGGGCCAGGCGGCAGGGCGGTACTGCCTGCGCACCTTTCCGGGAAAGCGGGCGTTTTTGCTGGGCAATGAGCTTCTGCGCGCGGAGCTGGAGGGAATGGGGCTTCTCATCGACAACGCCCGTCCCGATTATGTGCTCATCGGCTATGACACCACGCTTGATTACGAAAAGATGACGAAAGTGTGCGACTTCGTGCGCTCGGGCCTGCCCTACATCGCCACGCACCCGGATTTCAACTGCCCCACCGAGACGGGCTTCGCGCCGGACATCGGGGCGATCATCGCCTTCATTGAGGCCAGCGCGGGGCGAAGACCGGACGTGATTCTGGGCAAGCCCTACGCCGGTATCGTGCAGGACGCGCTTGAGCTGACCGGCCTTGAAAAGCACGAGCTGGCCATGGTGGGCGACCGGCTCTACACCGACATCGCCACGGGCAAGAACTTCGGCATCCTGAGCATTTTGGTGCTTACCGGCGAAGCCCGGATGGAGGATATTGCCAAAACGGGCGTGGAGCCCGATCTGATCTTTGAGCGCCTCAGCGCCATGAATCCCTATTTGTGACCCGGAAAGGATACATGAGGATGAAACGCATTGCTGCCTGTCTGTTGACCCTGACGTTGCTGCTCCCGCTTGCGGCGGGCCTTGCGCCTTCGCGCGCGGAGTCGCAGGTGACCATCACCCTGAGCACGGGGGAGACCATCGAGCCCGTCCAGAGCGGGGAGAGCGAGGAGACGCCCGCGCCGACCAATACGCCCGCGCCCACCGCCGCGCCCACCGATACCCCCGCGCCGACCCCGGCCCCCACGGAGGCGCCCGCGACGCTCAAGTACGGCGACCAGGGCGACGAGGTCAGCGAGCTGCAAAAGCGGCTGAGCGAGTTGGGCTACTATGTCGGGCGCATCAGCGGCAACTTCCTGGAGGGAACGCAGAACGGCGTCAAACGCTTTCAGGAGGACTACGGCTTTGAGGTGACGGGCGAGCTGGACCCCCAGAGCGCCGCGGCGCTGGAGGGAGCCCAGTACCGCGTGCTGCGCTATGGCGATGACGGCGACGATGTCACGCGCCTGCAGAAGGCCCTCAAGGAGCTGGACTATCTGGACGCCAACGCCACCGGGAAATACCGTACGGCCACGCAGGAGGCGGTGTCCGCCTTCCAGGAGGCCATGGGCGTGGAGGCCACGGGCGAGGCGGACCTGGACACGCAAAAGCTGCTCTTCGGCGATACGGCGCTGGCCAAGGGCGCTACGCCCACGCCCACGCCCGGCCTTGACGCGGACCTGGGCGATATCAACGACGTGGTCATGGTCGAGGACGGCGCCAGCACCCCGGACAGCCTGGGCACAAATGAATACGGCGGAGAGAAGCTCCAGCGCGGCGACCAGGGCGAGGCGGTCAAGCAGGTCCAGACGCGGCTGACGGAGCTGGGCTTCTTCACCGGCCCCATCAGCGGCAACTATATGAATCAGACCACTTCGGCCGTGAGGGCGTTTCAGGAGCATAACGGCATGTTCGTCACCGGCGAAACCGACGAGGAAACCTGGAACATGCTCTTTAACAGCGACGACGTGCTGAACATCAGCGCCACCGCGCGTCCCACGCCCGTTCCCACGCCCGTGCCCTATGCCATCACCGTGGACGTGCAAAATCAGGTGACCACCGTCTATGGCTTGGACGAAAACGGCGAGTATACCGTGCCCGTCAAGCAGATGGTCTGCTCCACGGGCATGGTGAGCACCCCCAGCGACGTGGGCGAATGGGTGCTCAACGGCCGCAAGGCGCGCTGGTGCTATTTCCCCACCTGGGGCAGCCACGCGCAGTACTGGACCCGCATCAACGAAAACATCGCCTTCCACAGCGTCATCTACAACGCCGTGGACTACAACGCCATGAGCACCAAGAGCTACAATCTTCTGGGCTCGCGCGCCTCGCACGGCTGTATCCGCCTGCTGGTGAGCGACGCCAAGTGGATCTATGACAACGTCGGCGAGGGCGTGGTGGTCACCGTCACCGAGGACCTCCCGGTCGATGAGGAGCTCAGGAAGGCTGTCGCCGCGCCTCCGCTCAACTCCAGCAAGACCGGCCCCGTCAGTACCCCCGAGCCCACGCCCGCCCCGGCCTACGTCTCCGGCGGCACCCCGCCCCAACCCTTTGAAAACCTCAAAAAGGGTTCCCAGGGCGAGGCCGTCTACTGGCTGCAAAGCCGCCTCAAGGAGCTGGGCTACTACGGCGGCACCGTCACCGGCACCTATCTCAGCGGCACGCAGAAGGCCGTCAAGGCGTTCCAGAAGGCCAACGGCATCTATGCCACCGGCAACGCGGACGTGGAGACCCTCGAGGCCATCTACGCCGACATTATGACGCCCGGCGCCACACCCCCGCTCACGCCTACACCGGCGCCCACGCCGGAGCCTGAGGAGGAATAAAGCAGCAGGAGGCGGAGGATGAAACGCACCAAGCTCAAAAACCGTCAGCTCCCGGACTATACCCGCGGGGAAGAAATCTTTAACATGGTTTCCCATATCGTGGGCGGCGCCTTCGGCGTCGCCGCCCTCGTCCTGTGCCTGGTTTCCTCCATCCTCAAGGGCGATCCCTGGTCCATCGTGGGAAGCGCCGTCTACGGCGTGTCCATGGTGCTGCTCTACACCATGTCCAGCGTCTATCACGGGCTGCTGCCGGAGATGGCCAAGAAGGTCATGCAGGTGCTGGATCACTGCACCATCTATCTGCTCATCGCGGGCACCTATACGCCCATCGCGCTGTGCGCCATCCGCCCGCGCTTTCCCGCCTGGGGCTGGTCGCTGTTCGGCCTGGTCTGGGTCATCGCCGTGGTGGCCATCGTCTTTACCGCCATCGACCTCAAAAAGTACGCCGTCCTTTCCATGATCTGCTATATCGGGATGGGCTGGTGCGTCGTGCTGGCCGCAAAGCCCGTGCTGGAAACCATCCCCCTGCCCGCCCTGCTGTGGCTCCTGGCCGGCGGCATCGCCTACACCGTGGGCGCCGTGCTCTACGGCCTGGGCAAAAGGCACCGCTATATGCACTCGGTCTTTCACCTTTTTGTGCTGGCGGGCAGCATCCTGCATTTCGTGTGCATCTTTTGCTACATTATCTGAAAAGAAATTGAAAAAAATCTGGTTTCATCCTTGACAATTTGGGTTAGAGATGTTAAACTTCTTTTCGGTTAGGGGTTAAATACTTCTAACCTCCATTTTGCCGCATGAGTTAGACACAACGAATCACATGGAGGCAGGGGATGCTATGATGCCATTGGCGATGGTAAAGACTGGCGAGACCGGCGTCATCCGAAAGATCACCGGCAGGGACGAGGTGCGTCAGCGGCTGGCGGAGCTGGGCTTCGTGGTAGGCGAGCGGGTGACGGTGGTCAGCGAGCTGGGCGGAAATCTGATCCTCAGCGTCAAGGACTGCCGCGTCGCGCTGGACAGGACGATGGCCATGCGCATCATGGTCTGATCGAGAGGAGGAGGCACCCAATGAAGACCCTCAAGGAAGTCAAGGTCGGTGAAACGGTCACCATCAGGCGTCTGGGCGGCGAGGGCGCGATCAAGCGCCGCATCATGGACATGGGACTGACCAAGGGAACCGAAGTCTACGTGCGCAAGGTCGCGCCCCTGGGAGATCCCATGGAGCTGACGGTCCGCGGGTACGAGCTGTCCGTGCGCAAGAGCGACGCGGAGAAGATCGAGGTCGAGTAAGCGTTTGCCCATTGGTTAGATATATCGAACAACGAGGAGGCAGCGGTATGGCCATCAAGATTGCCCTCGCGGGCAACCCCAACTGCGGAAAAACGACCATGTTCAACGACCTGACCGGCTCCAACCAGTATGTTGGCAACTGGCCGGGCGTGACGGTGGAAAAAAAGGAAGGACGCCTCAAGGGAGAGCCCGACGTCGTCATCCAGGACCTGCCGGGCATCTACAGCCTGTCGCCCTACACGCTGGAGGAAGTGATTGCGCGCGGCTATCTGGTAAGCCAGAAACCCGACGCCATCCTCAACATCGTGGACGCGACCAACATCGAGCGAAACCTCTACCTTACCACCCAGCTTGCCGAGCTGGGCATCCCGATGATTATCGCGCTGAACATGATCGACATCACCCGCAAAAACGGCGACAAGATCGACCTGCGAAAGCTCGGCGAGGCGCTGGGCTGCGAGGTGGTGGAGACCAGCGCGCTGCGGGGCGAGGGCAGCCGGCAGGTAGCGCAGAAGGCCGCGAAGCTGGCGGGGAAGGAGGCGGGTGAGCCGCCGCATGTGTTCGCCGGGAGCGTCGAGCACGCTCTGGCGCACATCGAGGACCTCATCACCCATCGCGACGGACAGGAGGCCGTGCATCATCACCACGCCGACGGCAGCCGGCACGAGGGCGGCATCGTCCCTGACCACCTGGCCCGCTGGTACGCCATCAAGCTCTTTGAGCGCGACGAGAAGGTGACCGAGGAGCTCAGCCTGCCCTCCGGCATCCGCTCCGCTATCGAAAACGCCATCCGCGACTGCGAAAAGGAGATGGACGACGACGCGGAGTCCATCATCACCAACCAGCGCTACGCCTACATCAGCCGCCTGGTGGCTTCCTGCGTGCGCAAGGGGCGGCCCAAGGGCGCGCTGAGCGCCTCGGACAAAATCGACCGCGTCGTGACCAACCGCTTCCTGGCCCTGCCCATCTTCGTGCTGGTGATGGGGCTGGTATACTACGTCGCGGTCAGCACCATCGGCACCATCGTGACGGACTTCACCAACGACGTGTTCGTGGGCGAGTGGATTCAAGAGCCCGTGCGCGTCTGGCTGGAGGGCGCCGGCACCGCCGGGTGGCTGGTGGGGCTGGTGTGCGACGGCATCATCGCCGGCGTGGGCGCGGTCATCGGCTTTGTGCCGCAGATGCTGGTTTTGTTCTTCATGCTGGCCATTTTGGAGGACGTGGGCTATATGGCCCGCATCGCCTTCATCATGGACCGGATCTTCCGCAAGTTCGGCCTCTCGGGCAAGAGCTTCATCCCCATGCTCATCGGCACCGGCTGCGGCGTGCCGGGCGTGATGGCCTCGCGTACCATTGAAAACGACCGCGACCGCAAGATGACCGTCCTGACGACCACCTTCATCCCATGCAGCGCCAAAATGCCCATCATCGGCCTCATCGCCGGCGCGCTGTTCCACAACGCCGGATGGGTGGCGACCTCGGCGTATTTCATCGGCGTGGCCGCCATCGTCGTAAGCGGCATCATGCTCAAGAAGACCCGCGTCTTCGCGGGCGACCCGGCGCCTTTTGTCATGGAGCTCCCGGCGTATCACGCGCCGTCGGCCCGCAACGTCCTGCACTCCATGTGGGAGCGCGGCTGGAGCTTCATCAAGCGCGCGGGCACGGTGATTCTGGTCTCGGCCATCGTGATCTGGTTCACCCAGAGCTACGGCTGGGAGGCCCGGGTGCCTGAGGAAACTTTGTCCGCGGATGCGGAGGTCGTGGAAACCGTGGATGCGCCCGTCACCTTCGGAGCGGTGGAAAACACCGACAACAGCATCCTGGGCCGCGTGGGTTCGGTGGTGGCGCCCGTGTTTGAGCCGCTGGGCTTCGGCGACTGGAAACCCACCGTGGCCACGGTTCTGGGCCTGGTGGCCAAGGAGGAGGTCGTCAACGTCTTTGGCATCCTCTACCAGACCGACACCGACGAACGGGACACCGCGACGCTTCTGGAGGAGGGCTCCGACGAGGAGAAGGAGTCCGGCCTTACCCCCATCGCGCAGGGCTTCAGCGAGACGTCCGGCGGGCATGGCAGGTTGGCGGCCTATGCCTTCATGATCTTCAACCTCCTGTGCGCGCCGTGCTTTGCGGCCATGGGTGCCATCAAGCGCGAGATGAACAACCCCCGGTGGACATGGTTTGCCATCGGCTACCAGTGTGTGTTTGCCTATGTGATTGCGCTCGTCGTCTATCAGCTCGGCCTGCTCTTTGCGGGCGCGGGAGTGACGCTGTGGACGGCGGTGGCGGCTTTGCTGCTGGCGGGGCTTGTGTACCTGCTGGTACGCCCCAACCGCTATGAGGAAAACCATCTGAAAGTCGGCGTCGGGGCGTAAGGCTCCGGGAAAGGAGAAACGATATGGCAACGTGGATTGTGGGCGGCGTGGTGCTGCTGGCGGCCGGGGCGGCCATATGGAAGATGGTGCGCGATCGGAAAAAGGGAAAATGCAGCTGCGGCGGCGACTGCTCACGGTGCTGCGGATGCGGGCATTGACCTGGCGGGAGGGGGAGACCCCTCCCGTCAGCGTGTCGAAAAAGCTCGCCTGCGGCGATCTTTTCCGCCAGATGCTTAAGAAATGTTTGCGCCTAAAGGCGC
>CALVKX010000059.1 GCA_944333375.1 uncultured Eubacteriales bacterium | reverse complement strand
CTTTGACGGGGTGGGGTGAAGGATGAGACAGTTGAGAATACAAAACCGGGCAGGGGAGAGCGCCGCTGCGCTCATTCTGGCGGTCCTGTGCGTCTGGCGCCTGCCGCGCGCCCTGGGGCTGGATGCGCAGAGCACGGCGATTGCGAGCCACGCGGTGAGCCTGGCGCTGGCGGCGGGGCTGTATCTGCTCATCCGCCGCGCGTTTTCCTGCCGCGACCGGCAGCTCAACGGGATCAGCTATGGACTGGGCGCGCTGTTTTCCCTGATAACGGTGGTGGGGGAGGCGCTGCAGGCGGAGGGAGAACTTACCGCCGGATGGCTGAAAGCGCTGGATGGGCTGATTACGGCCGTGCCGCTGGCGGTGGCCTATGGCGCGGTGCTCGTGCTGGCGCTGAGGCGGGCGGAGAGCCTGATGGCGCGCCCCTGCCCGCAGGGCCCGGAGCCGGTGTGGAAACGGGTGCTGGGAAGCGGGTATCTGGCCTTTGCCGTGCTGCTGGCCTGCTGGGTCCCGGTATGGCTGGCGTTTTGGCCAGGTTTTTTTAACGCCGACAACGTCACGCAGTTTTATAACTATTTTGACGGCATGCACAACACCCATCATCCGCTGCTGCACACGTTGATGCTGGGCTGGCTGATGACGCTGGGCATCGACCACAGCGCGGAGGGCTCGGCGGCGGTCGGGCTGGCGCTGTACTGCGTGGCCCAGATGGTGCTGCTGGCGGGGATGCTATCGTGCGCCCTCGCATGGCTCAGGCGCCGCGGCGCGCCGATGTGGGCGCGGATGGCGCTGCTGGCGGCCTTTGCGGCCTTCCCCTTCTATTCGCTCTGGCCCATGTGCGCACACAAGGACGTGCTGTTTGCGGGCCTTGCGCTGCTGCTGGGGATTCAGCTCTGCGACCTGTGGCGCGAGGGCTTTCGCCTGCTGCGCTCGCCGCTTCGCATCGCGGGCTTCGTGCTCACGGCGGTTCTGATGATGCTCTTTCGCAACAACGGCGTCTATGCGTTTGTGCTCCTCCTGCCCTTCCTGCTCATCCTGGCCCGCTCCAGGCGGCTGCGCGTGCTGGCGCTGTGTGTAGGCTGCGTGGCGGTCTATCTGGCGGCCAACGCCTGGCTCATCCGCACGACCGAGGCCGAGAGCGAGGGTCCCGTGGAGATGCTCTCCATACCGCTGCAACAGATCGGCCGCACGCTGCGCGAGCAGCCCGACGCCCTGGACGAGCAGGACCAGGCGCTGATCGAAACGCTCTATGGCGAGGGCGACCCGGGGCAAATCTATGACGCTACGCTGGCGGACCCGCTGAAATGGGCCGTCAGCTACGACGCGCTGGAGGAGAACCTCGCGCAGCTGCTGGGCCTGTGGGCAAGGCTTGGCCTGCGCTATCCCGTGCCGTATCTGGAGGCGTTTCTCATCCAGAACCTTCCCTATCTTCTTCCGGGCGCCCAGATGCGCTCCTATCTGGAGGTGGGCGTGGTGCAGATGGACCTCATGCCCATCGAGGAACACGCCTTCCTGCCGTGGCTGCGCGCGCCGTATGAGCACTACAACGACACGCTCACCTTTCTGGGACTCCCCGGCGTGCGGCTGCTCTCCGATCCGGCGCTGTTTGTCTGGCTCGCCATTGTGGGGCTGGCGCTGGCGCTGCGGCGCGGACAGCGCGGAGTGTCGGCAGGCTTCCTTTTCGGCCTGGCCATCTGGTTGACCTGCCTGCTGGGCCCGGTGGCGCTGATTCGCTACGTCCTGTCGCTGTATTATCTCGTGCCCGTGCTCTGGGCCGCGCTGCTGGCTCCGGGAGAGAAGAAGGCATGATGAAAGGCCCACGGTCCATCGAACCGCGGGCCTCAGGTTTATTCACGTGTTACTCTTCGTCCGGCTCCTCGGGCAGCTCGGCGTTATGCCATACGTTTTGCACATCGTCGTTGTCCTCGAGCATCTCCAGGAGCTTTTGCACCTTCTGCAGGGTGTCCTCGTCGGCGGGGACGACGGTGTTCTGGGGAATCATCTGCACCTCGGCGCTCAGGAAGCTCAGCCCCTGCGCCTCCAGCTTCTCGCGCACGGCGGAGAAGTCGTTGGGGTCGGTGGTGACCTCGAAGGCGTCGTCCATGGTCTGCATGTCCTCGGCCCCGGCGTCCAGCGCCGTCATCATCATCTCGTCCTCATCGGAATCGGGGGTGCGCTCAATGACCAGCACGCCCTTTTTGTCAAACATGAAGCTGACGCTTCCGCTCACGCCCAGCGAGCCGCCGTTCTTGGCAAAGCAGTGACGCACGTCGCTGGCGGTGCGGTTGCGGCTGTCGGTGATGGTTTCCACGATGACCGCGACGCCGCCGGGGGCATAGCCCTCGTAGGTGATCTCCTCGTAATCGACGTTGCCCAGCTCGCCCGCGGCCTTTTTGATGGAGCGCTGGATGTTGTCGTTGGGCATGTTGTTGCTCTTGGCCTTGGCGATCACGTCGCGCAGCTTGGAGTTGCTCTCCGGGTTGCTGCCGCCCTCGCGCACCGCGATGGCGATTTCACGCCCGATCTTGGTGAAAATCTTGCCGCGCAGGGCGTCCGTCTTGCCCTTCTTGACTTTGATGTTAGCCCATTTGCTGTGTCCGGACATCGTATCAGCCTTTCTGTATCGTTTGAGGGTGGACGGCGCCCGCCGGGGCGCGCCACCTTTCGTGCCGTATGCGGTTAAATATTATAGCACATCTCACGCGCCGGGTCAAATCAACAGGCCGGGCGCGGGAAGCTCCGCGCCCGGCCCAGGGGATCAGGTTGCGCTTTTCATGCTACCGCGGATCTTGCCGAACACGTCGATGAAGTCCTCGCGGAAGCCGGCGGGGAAGAGAATCTCCAGGCCGTAGAGCGTGCGGTCGATGCAGACATACTGGATGCGGCCGCCGATTTCCACGCCGTCGGAACGGGTGGCGGTGTAGTTGGCATAGACGCCCAGGCTGCCCATCATGTAGCGGGTGGCGGTGTAGCTGGGCTTGAAGGAGGAGATGTCGCTGCCGCCGCCGATCACATCCAGACGGTCCTTTACCAGCGTTTCCAGGTCGCTCTGGGTGTAGTTGGAGGTGACGGCCTGGGAGGTGATGGTGATGATGCACTGCTGGCCGTCCTTGATCTGGGCTTCCGGCTCGCGCAGGATGAAGGTCTGGGCCTGGCTCTCATCCACCAGCCAGCCTGCGGGGCCCTCGAAGCTGACGCCGACGGACGCCGCGCTGTAGGTGCCGTAGGTGAAGCTCAGCGACGGACGGGGCGTGGGCGTGGGCATGTCGATGGGGTCCAGCGGGATCGGGGTGCTGCCCGCGTAGGGGTAGACCGTGCCCGTGGGCGTGGGAACGTAGAGGTCGCTCCCGTCGTCCAGATCGGGATCGATATAGTTTTCTTCATTCAGGGCGTCCTGCTCGGTATAGCCCTCGTCCAGCGCCACGTCGTAGGGGTTGGCGTCAAAGATGCTTTGCGGCGCGGCGTCGGCGATGCCGGGCTGCGATACGCTCCCCGTCTCGGAGGTGACGTCCGAGCTCGGCGGCGCGGTGGGCACCGGGGTAGCGGTGGCGGGTCCCAGGGCCTGTGTGACTTCCGGGAACTGTTCGGTGGTTGAGGGCTGGCCGGAGCAGCTGCTGAGCATGAGGACGGCCAGCAGCATGCAGAGCATGGGCTTCCAAAGGCGTTTCATGACTTTCCCTCCAAAACGGCGTCGGGTGCCGCATCTGTCCAGAAAAGAGACGATCAACTGCGGGGGAGATATTCATTCGTCATGGTATTGTAACATTTTTGAAGCCTATCCGTCAACCTTTGGACGCTTCCGGGTTCAGCGCGTCATAATCGGCGTGGTAGAGGCGGCGGTCCAGCGACCAGATCTTCTCGGAAAAGACGCCGGGGCGGACCTTGGAGACGGCGGTGTGCATCTCGTTCATGCGGGCGTCGAGCAGGTCCACCCAGTGCAGCACCTCCGCCTCGGGGAACATGGGCTTGCGCGGGCTGCCGTACTCGGCCTCGCCGTGGTGGCTCAAAAGCATGTGCTGGAGCAAAAGCACCGGCTCGCCGGAGATGCCCAGGTCGTTGGCCGCCTCCTGCACGCGCGTCACGCCCAGCACCAGATGGCCCAGCAAAAGCCCCTCGGCGCTGTAGTCGCGCACCACGCCCATGTTGTCGGAAATCATCTCCTCGGTCTTGCACAGGTCGTGGAGGATGACGCCGGCATAGAGCAGGTCGGTATTGAGCCAGGGATAGACCTGTGCCACGGCCCGGGCTGTGCGCAGCATGCCCGTGGTGTGATGCAAAAGCCCGCCGCGCTCGGCGTGGTGGATGCGCTGGGCCGCGGGATAGTAGCGCAGCTTTTCGTCAAAGCGGCGCAGGAGCTCGCGGGTGAGGTCGCGCAGGGGCTGGCTTTGGAAGGCGTCCACGGCTTCGTTGAGCTCGCGCAGCATGCTTTCGGACGTCTCCGGCGCGCAGGGCGTGAGGGCCGAGAGGTCGACCTCGTCCGTGGGCGCCATGGCGCGGATGCGCTCGACGCGAAGCTGGAGGCGGCCGTTGTATTCCAAAGTACCGCCGCGCACCTTGACCACGCTCCCGGGCGGGGGCGGGGGGACGTTGCCGTCCCAGACCTTGGCATTGACCTCGCCGGTGCGGTCGGCCAGGTTCAGGTCCAGATATTTCGCGCCGTTGCCGCCGGTGCGCTGGTCGGAGGAGCGCACCAGCAGAAAGCCTTCAAAGCGCTGGTCCTTGAGAAGATCGCAAACGTTTGGCTGGGGCATGGAAACGCTCCTTTACGCATCAATGTCCATGTACATGGCCACGCGGGTGCCCGGAAGGTTGGTGTAGCGGGCGAACTCCGCCTGCCACTCGACGTTGACCACGCCCACGGGGCCGTTGCGCTGCTTGGCGATGATGATCTCGCCCGCGTTGTCGTCTGGCTTGGGGCCGTCCTCGGCCGCGGCGGAGGCATAATAGCCCTCGCGGTGCAGAAACAGCACCACGTCCGCGTCCTGCTCGATGCTGCCGGAGTCGCGCAGGTCGCTGAGCATGGGGCGCTTGTCGGTGCGCGCGGCAGGCGCGCGGCTGAGCTGGGCGCAGGCCAGAACGGGGATCTTCAGCTCCAGGGCGATGGACTTGAGCTGGCGGCTGATCTCGCTGACCTCGAGCTGGCGGTTCTCCACCCGCTTGTCCGTGCCCATCAGGCCCAGATAGTCGATCACGACGAGGTCCAGGCCCTGCTCCATCATCAGCCTGCGGCAGCGGCTGCGAAGCTGCGAGGGCGTGAGGCCGGGCGTATCGTCGATGTAGACGCGGCAGGCGGAGAGGTCGTTGATGGTGTCCCCGATCTTGACCCACTCGTCGTCGGAGAGCATGCCGCTGCGCACGCGCTGCATGTTGATGCTGGCCGCAGAGCACAAAAGGCGCAGGCCGATCTGCTCGCTGGGCATCTCCATGCTGAACACCGCCACGCAGCGCCGGGCCTTGCAGGCCGCAAACTGCGTCACGCCCAGCGCCATGGACGTCTTGCCCATCGCGGGGCGGGCGCCCACCAGCACCAGCTCGCCCCCGTGCAGGCAGGTGAGCATGCGGTCCAGATCGTACAGCCCCGTCGGGACTCCCGCCAGCCGTCCCTTGAGGCGGCTGAGCTGCTCGATCTGGTCGAAGGTGGACATGAGCACCTTGTTGAGCGGCACCAGCGTCTCGGCCCCGGCGCGCCTCATGACGATGTCAAAGATGAGGCGCTCGGCGTTGTGCAAAACCTCCTGCAGCGACTCGGCCTGCGCGTAGCACTGCTGCTGGATCTGCTGGGCGGCCGAGATGAGCCGGCGCAGGGTGGACTTCTCCTGGACGATCTCGATGTAGGTGCGCGTGTTGGCGGTCGTGGGCACAAAGCGCACGGCCTGGAGCAGATAGGGCGCGCCGCCCACCCCCTCCAGCGAGCCGCGGCGGGTGAGCTCGTTGCCCACGGTCATGAGGTCCACGGGGCTGCCCGCGATGTGCAGGGCGCGCATGGCCTCAAAGATCTCTCGGTGCTCCGCGGAATAGAAGTCCGAGGGTAGCAGGGTCTCAAAGGCGAGGGTCGCCGCGCCGGAATCCTGCATCATGGCGCCCAGAACCGAGCGCTCGGCGTCGATGCTGCTGGGCGGCAGCGCGGTCGCAAGCTGGCTTGACAAACCGCTTTCCATGCAGCTTCCCTCCCTTCATAAATAGGATAAACCCCGGACGCGGGGACGGCGCAGGAAACGCCAGCCCTCCGGCGGAGTGCCCCCGGCCTCAGGCCGGAACGCGGGGACGGCGCAGGAAACGCAAGCCCCCCGGCGGAGTGCCCCCGGCCTCAGGCCGGCGGAGCGCCCCGGCCTCAGGCCGGGGTGACGAGGACTTTCATGGCGGTGGTGATGCCGGAATAGACCCAGACGGTGATGTCCACCTCGCCGACCTGGCGGATGGGATCACATTCGATCTTGCGCTTGTCCACATCCACGCCGTGCTGCTCCCTGAGGGCGGCGGCGATCTCCTGGCTGGTGATGCTGCCGTAGAGCCGGCCCTGTGAGCCGCACTTGACCTTGAGGGTGACGGTCTTGCCGCGCAGGCTGTCGGCGACCTTCTGGGCGGCCTCGCGGCGCTCGCGCTCCAGACGCTCCTCGTTGGCGCGCTTGCGCTCGATTTCCTTTACGGCGCCGGGCGTGGCCTCGACAGCCCACTTGCGGGGAAAGAGATAGTTGCGGGCAAAGCCGTCGGAGACGTTGATGATGTCGTCCTTCTTGCCGCTGCCCTTGACATCGCAGAGCAAAATCACCTTCATGGGTTATCCCTCCTTGTGAGAATCGGTGCGTTTCAAAAGACGGGTGCGGAAATGGAGCGCCTGATCGGTCACGCCGAGCAGGAACAGCACCATGGGAAAGAGCACGTAGAGCACGGCCGCCAGGACGCCGTAAAGGGGCGCGCGGTCAGGGGCGCGGGAGGCGAGCATGCAGACCAGCACCGCCGCGCCGGCGAGCTGGAAGGCGCAGGTGAAGGCGGCGAAGAAGAGCTGGCCCAGGGTCTGCGCCAGGTCCCCGTCCGAGGTGAGCAGGACGAGCGAGGCCACGGCCATCAGGCACAGCGGCCAGCGCAGATGCGCGGGGAGCATGAGCAGGCGAAAGCCCGGCGGGGAGGCCACGCGCGCCTTGCGGCCGCCGGGATGCTCGGGGTCCGGGCCGACGATGAGCACGGCGCAGTTGAGATGCTGCACGCGCAGGGCAGTGAACAGCCCGCCCAGCACGCAGGCCTGAACAAAAAGCGGGGGCAGCGTCTGCGCAAGCAGCGCCTGCACATGCAGCCGCAGGGAAAGGAGCATCTGGCGCACC
This sequence comes from uncultured Eubacteriales bacterium, assembly GCA_944333375.1. Next base: position 2,963 of record CALVKX010000059.1, on the reverse strand, counting down.
AGGTCAATGTCCAGAAGAAACAGAGGCAGGACACCGCTGTGGTAGCTGTCGGGCACGGAAAGGAGGCCGGCCAGCGCAAAGCGGTAGAGCACAAGCCCGGGCTGATCCGAGCTTGCCACCCGGGCCACGATCTGTTCCGTCAGGCCCTCGGCCAGCCCGGCGCCCAGCGCATGGGAGGCCGCGGCGACCACGAGCGTGAGCGCCGTGGCATAGGCGACGATGAACAGGGGGATGACGGAGGGCGCGGCGAGCTTTTTGCGCGCCCTGAGCCACAGGGTGAGAAAAGGCGGCAGCAGGCCGGGTAGCAGGAGCGAAAGGGAATACAGCGGATCAAAGCCGCTCAGCAGGGACACCGCCGCGGGAAGCGCCCCGGCGATCCAGGCGGCCCACTGCCGGCGGTTGCCCACCAGGGGACAGCCCAACAGGGGCGTCACAAGCGCCAGGGCGGGGCAGGCGAAGGGAAGAAGGAGCATGAGCGCACACAGGAGCGCAAGACCCACCATCGCGCCCCAAAGCTGCGCCTTTGCCGGCCGGATCGCCGCGGACTGCATGCACCATCCCTCCCCGTACATAAGCTGCCGGCCCGGCGCGGAGGCGCCGGGAACCGTTTCATTATAATAGAGGGCAGGGGGGAAGTCAACAGCGGCCGCGGCTTTGGGGCACGAAGCGCTCAAAGATGGGCAATTCGTATCCCCGCGCCAGCGCGCCGTCCAGAGCCTCCTGGCTGCGAAGGGTCCAGGCGGCCAGAAGGGGATGGAAAAAACGCCTCATCAGCCACAGGGCCAGGGTATGATCCGTGGGATAGGAATAGGCCACGAAATGCGGGCGGCTGACGCAGTTGACCAGCAGGTGCTTGAGCGCGAAGTGCGAGACGAGGTCCAGCTCCTCCGGAAGCCATCTGCCGCCGTAGGCGAGCTGGCCGCGCAGGACGCCCGGCGCGTTGCGGCGAAAATAGCGCATGGCCAGCGGATTGAAGCTCTCCACGCAGTAGGGGCCGCGGTAGGTCCGAAGCGCCGCCCAGGCCGCCTGCGCGTTTCGCGCCGCGCCGCCGTGATGCTTGATCTCCACGATCATCGGCACGCGGCCGTCCACCAGGGAAAGCACCTCGCTGAAAAGCGGCACGCGCGAGCCGTCGGGCAGGGGATGGCGGCACAGCTCCTCCCAGTCCGTCTCCCGGATCAGCAGGTCCACGCCGCATACGCGCTTGAGGCTTCCGTCATGATGCACCACCAGGCGGCCGTCGCGGGTGAGCTGCACGTCCAGCTCAATGCCAAATCCCGCCTCCACGGCGCGGGAAAAGGCGGCCAGGCTGTTTTCGGGCACGCCCTCGCCGTGCAGGCCGCGGTGGGCGTAGCGAAAGCCCAGAAGCGCGGAGGCGTCGGGCCGCGTGCGGCCGGGCGCGACGAGAAACAGATACAGGGCAAGGAGCAACAGCGCGGCAAGGAAAATCCACATCTCAGTCATCCCCCGCGTCAAAGGCCTCCAGACGGCTGCGCGGCGGCTGGGGCCGGCTGTCGCCGTGCCGGGTGAGGCTGATGGTGATAAAGGACAGCGCCACCATCACCGCCGCGTAGGGCAGCAACGTATGGTAGCCCACATGCTCCAGAAGCCAGCCGCTGAGGATGGGCGTGACGATCTGGGCGGCCATGGAGAAGGTGTAATAATAGCCGGTGAACTTGCCCACGTCCCCGCTCTTGGAGATCTCCACCACCATCGGGTAGGAATTGACGTTAATCATGGCCCAGGCCGCGCCCACCAGCGCAAAGATGACGTAGAGCACGGGGCTGAAGGTGGCGAAGAAGGCCGTCGCGGCAAAGGACGCCGCCAAAAGCAGCACGCCGGCCTGAATGACGCGCTTTCGCCCGAAGCGCGAGGAGAGCAGGCCCACTGGCAGGTAGCTGACCACCGCGCCGACGGTGGCGACCATCAGGCACTGGGAGGCGGCCTTGATGTCGTAGCCCCACTGGACGCTGACGTACTTGGTAAAGGCGGTGGTGACGGCGTTGTAGCCCATGAACCAGAGGCTGACCGAGCACAGGATCAGGATGAGGCTCCGGCGCAGGGCGGGGTCCAGCGAACGCAGGCCCACGCCGACGGAGGGCGTCTCGTCCTCCGCTTCGGCGCTGGAATCGGCGCCGCGCGCCGCCAGATTTTCAAGCTCCACCTCATGGGCCAGCCGGTTTTCCCGGATGGTCAAAGCAAGCACGGCCACCGACAGCAACATCAGAATGGAAACGAAGAGAAACAGGGAGGCGTAATCCTCGCGCCCCGAGGCGTCGCGCGTGACCAGCAGGCCCGTGGCGGCCAGGGTAAAGACGCCGCCCAGCGTGCCCATGAGGTTGATGATGGCGTTGCCCTTGCTGCGCAGGGGCTTGGGGGTGACGTCCGGCATGAGCGCCACGGCGGGCGAGCGGTAGACGCCCATGGCCAGGAGCAAAAACGCCAGCGCGCCCACAAACAACCCAAGGCTCCGCGCCCGGTCGGCGGCGGGCAGGAGGTTCATCAGCACCGCCGCGGCCAGCGTGCCGCCCACGATGTAGGGCATGCGCTTGCCAAGCGGCGTGCGCGTGCGGTCGGAGAGCTTGCCGAAAAGCGGCAGCAGAAACAGCGCCAGGATGTTGTCCAGCGCCATGATGACGCCCGCGATATCATCGGGCATATCGAAGGTGTTTTTCAGAATCAGGGGTACGACGCTGTCGTAGAGCTGCCAGAACGCGCAGATGGAGAGAAATGCCAGGCCCACCAGCAGCGTTCGCTTGTAGTCGAGCTTCATCCGTTTGACCTCCCATAAAAAAACAACGGTTGTTCCTATCATACCGCGGCGGCGGTGGGCTGTCAACGGCCGGGCCCGACGGACGCAAAAAAGGACCGGGGAAACCCCGGCCCCAGACTGTCAAAAAACCTTATGGGAGGTTCGGAGGGCTGTAGGTCCGCAACCTCAATCGTCGCGGCGGACGCTGGCC
>CALVKX010000058.1 GCA_944333375.1 uncultured Eubacteriales bacterium | reverse complement strand
CGCCGCGCCGCTTTGTCAAGAGAGGGCCTGATTCGCGGTTTTGTTACAAAGGCTTCGCGGGGCAAAAGCGTCCGCACGCTTCCCAGCGGAAGGAAACTGTGCTATAATAAGCTGTTGTAACCTACTCACTTCATCGGTCAGGGAGGAGCGGTCGGCGGTGGAAGAGAAGATCATCCTGGCGTCGGGGTCGGCCAGGCGAAAGGCCATGCTGGAGATGTACGGGATTCCCTTCGAGGTGATTCCCTCGGGCATGACCGAGTTTTTCGCGGAGGGCAGCGGCCAGTTCCGCGCCCTGGACATGGCCAAGAAAAAGGCCTTCATGGTCAGCTTCCGCAACCCCGGCCGCTGGGTCCTGGCCGCCGACACCATGGTCAAGGTCGGCAAGATCTACCTGGGCAAGCCCAGGGACGAGGAGGACGCCGTGCGCATGCTCAAGATGCTCAGCGGCCGCCACCACTACGTCTTTACCGGCGTGTGCCTGCGCTCCCCGGAGGGCAGGGAGTTTTACGAGTGCGACATCACGCGCGTGTTCTTCCTCAGGCTCAAGGAGGAGACCATCCGCCGCTACGTCGCCACCGGCGAGCCCATGGGCAAGGCCGGCGCCTATGCCCTGCAGGGCATGGCCAGCCTCTTTATCAGCCAGATCAACGGCAGCCACACCAACGTCATGGGCCTGCCGCTGTCCACCCTCACGCAGCTGTTTTGGCAGGCGGGCTTCAAGATTCCCTTCCAAAAGCCCCAGTGGCTGGAAACCTGGGACGGCGAAGACGACAGATATGGGGAGAAGAAATAGATGGGTTTTGTGGCGCACGACCTGGGCGTGGACCTGGGCACCAGCAACACGCTGGTTTACGTCAAGCACAAGGGGATCATGATTAGCGAGCCGACCATCGTGGTCGTGGACGCCGCGGGCGAGCGCAAGGTGCGCGCCGTGGGCGACGACGCCAAGATCATGCTGGGCCGCACCACCGAGGGCGTGATGGCCGTCAGGCCCATGCGCGAGGGCGTCATCACGGATTTTGACATGACGGAGATCATGATCCAGTATTTCATGCGCAAGGCCATCGGCTCGAGCTATCTGGTCAAGCCGCGGCTGTTTCTCAGCTACCCCTGCTCCATCTCCGCCATCGAGCGCCGCGCCGTGGGCGAGGCCGCCAAGTACGCCGGAAGCCGCAAGGTCTATCTGGTCGAAAAGCCCTTCGCCGCCGCCCTGGGCAGCGGCCTGCCCGTCTTTGACCCCAACGGCTGCATGGTCGTGGACATCGGCGGCGGCACCACCGACGCCGCCGTCATCTCCCTGGGCGGCGTGGTCATCAGCCACTCCGTGCGCGTGGGCGGGGTGAAGATGGACGAGGCGATCACGGACTTCATCAAGCGCGAGTTCAACATCCTGATCGGCGACCGCACCGCGGAGGAGGTCAAGCTCGACCTGGGCGCCGCCCTTCCCCTGCGCGACGAGCGCCGGGCGCGCATCCGCGGCCGCGACATGGTCACCAACCTGCCTCAGACCACCGAGATCACCTCCACCCAGATCTACGAGGCCCTGCACGAGCCCTGCCTGGCCATCCTCGGCGCCATCAAGTGGGTCCTGGAGCGAACGCCCCCCGAGCTGGCCGCCGACATCATGCACAACGGCATCTACCTCACCGGCGGCGGGTCGCTCCTCTACGGCATGGACCAGCTCATCGCAAGCGAGCTGGGCATCCCGGTGCTTCTCTCCAAGGAGCCCATGGACTGCGCCGCCCTGGGCCTTGGCAACATCATCGAAAACTACGAGCTTTTGGAGCATCTGGGCCGCACCAGCTTCTTAAAGCCATTCTGACGGGTGCCCCCGCATTTTGACCGCTGACGGTGGATAGCCGGACACAAGCACCCCTTATCCCCCGTTTTTTCTCCGGGAGGTTTGGAGGGCCCGCAGGCTCTCCAAGCTGTATTCGTATCGCCCGGCTCCGCCGGGCGGGCGGGGAGTTTGCGCCTTCGGCGCAAACATTCCTTACACGTTTCCCCGGCCGCGCCGAAGGCGCAGGGGAAACGTGCAAACCTGGCGAAAAAGATCGCCGCAGGCGAGCTTTTCCGCCACACCGCAGGGAGGTCAGGCATGAAGCTTAAGGTACCCAAGACCGAGCGCAAGCGTTCCAGGGATTCCAGGCTCCGCCGCGCGCTCAGGCGCGTTTTGATCGTGGGGCTGGTGGTCGCGCTGCTGCTGCTGGCGGCGACGCATCTGCTGCGCCTCATCACGGGCTACGACGTCCTCGCCGTGCCCGAGGAGGGCGTGGCCGCGGTCATGACCCCCATTCAGACCGGCTTTTCCTCGGTGGTGGACTGGGTGGTGGACTACCTCTACACGCTCAAGCTCAGGTCGCGCATCGAGCTGGAGTACAACGCCCTCAAGACCGAAAACGAGCAGCTCGTCTACGACGCCATGCTCGCCGAGGAATTGCAGCACAAGCTCACGGTCTACGAAAACCTCTACGACGAGATCGCCGCCAACGAGAGCCTCAACCCCCTCGTCGCCACCGTCATCGGCCGCGAGAGCGGCAACTACTTCTCCGTCTTCACCATCAACAAGGGCTCCAACGACGGCGTGGAGGACTTCATGGCCGTCACCATGGACGGCGCCATGGTCGGCTACACCTACAACGTCACCGCCACCAAGGCCACCGTGCGCACCATCATCGACAGCGAGGCCTCCATCGCCGCCCTCATCCAGTCCTCCCGCGACCAGGGCACCGTGCGCGGCACCCTCGGCGTGGACGGCACGCCCCTTTGCCGCATGTACTACCTGCCCGAGGACAACCTCCCCCGCCCCGGCGACGTGGTCGTCACCAGCGGCGTGGGGGACTTAAGCGACGGCCGCTCCTTCCCCAAGGGCATCCCCATCGGCACCGTGCGCGAGAGCACCCGCGGGATGGAAAGCAACAAGCAGTACGTGGTCATCGAGCCGCAGGCGGACTTTCAGCACGTCGAGTATGTGATCGTCCTGCGCTACCAGCCCACCGCCCAGGCCGTGGAGGAGCGCGCCAGCAGCAACGACGAGATCAGCTTCACCCCCCTGGATTCGCCCAAGCCCGTGCCCACCATTCAGATCGGCAGCGATTTCTACCAGCTCGCGCCCACGCCCACCCCCACCCTCACGCCCGGCCCCACGGTCACCGCCGGCGAGGACGGCGAGGAGACGCTCATCACCCCCGCGCCCACGCAGGCCACCCCCGCGCCCGGCGAGAGCTACGAGTACCAGGTGCCCGACGCGGCGGCCACGGACATGAGCTACGGATTTACCCTGCCGCCCACGGCCACGCCCACCCCGACCCCCGCGCCGCTGGATCTGTCGGTGGAGGAGGACTGAAGGTGCTAAGCAAGCTCGTCAAGGTCTCCCTGCTCACGCTCCTGGCCTACCTTTTGCAGGCCAACGTCGCCGAGTACCTCTCCATCGCCGATATCGCGCCCTCCCTGGCCCTGGCCATCATCGCCGTGGCCACGGTCGCCCTGGGCCGCAAGTACACCTTCATGATGTCCCTCGCCGTCGGCTATCTCCTGGAGATCATGCTGCCGATGCTGGACTACCTCACCCTCATCCTCTACCCCGTGTGCTGCATGCTCGGCGCCCTGGCCTTCTCCGACAAGAGCGAGCGAAGGCTCGAGGAGGAGCGCACCGCCGGCCGCCGCGCCCGCCAGCTCAACCCCCACATCCGCACGCCCCTTTGCGCCGCTTTGAGCACCCTGGTCTTTGAGGGCGTCAACCTCATCTACATCTACCTCTCCGGCGTCACCCTGGACGCGGGCCATCTGGGCCGCGCGCTCATCGACGTTCTCTACACCGCGGCCGTCGCGGCCGCCATCCAGTTCCCCATCCGATACTGGCTTGGCACCTACAGGCTGGCCAAGGCCAGGTAAGACCGAAACGGAGGTGATTTTCCGTGCCAAGGCGCGTCAGGCAACCCAGGGACCGGCAGGGCTACAACCTGGGAGGGCGCTATCTGGCCTTCCTGCTCATTACCCTGGGCATGTTCGCCTATCTGCTTTCGGGCGTGTTTCGCATACAGGTGGTCGAGAGCGAAACGTATCTCTCCGACGCCGAGAGCAGCCGCACCAAGACCATCACCCTGCGCGGCAGCCGCGGCATGATTACCGACGCCGACGCCGTCATCCTCGCCCGCGACGACGACATCTACAACGTCACCTTTTACCGCGACGCCAGCCAGAACTCCGCCGCCCAGTACCGCGAGCTGACCGAGAGCATCGTGGAGACCGTCGCCATCATCGAGAAAAACGGAAACGAGCTGGACGTCGACCCCGCCATCGTGCGCGACGAGGAGACGGGCGAGTGGGTCTTCAACTTCGGCAGCGGCGTGAGCGACTCGGTGCTTCAGACCCGCGAAAACCAGTGGCGAAGCAACAACTACATGTCCGCCACCGGCTATCCCACCCCGGAGAGGTGCCTCAACCAGCTCAAAAAGCGCTACAAGATCGCCAATACCCGGGAGGAGGCCGACCAGCGCAAGGCCGCCAGCTCCGACCCGGCGACGTACGTCGAGGACATGGTGCTGGACGAGGAAACCATGCTCAAGGTCATGGCCGTCTACAGCGAAATGCAGATGAACCTCTTTAACTCCCAGCCCATCGTCATCGCCGAGGACGTGCCCTACGAAACCGTCATCGAGATCGAGACGCAGTCCATGACGCTGCCGGGCATGGAGATCGCCATGGGCACCAAGCGCGTCTACCCGCGCGGCACGCTGGGCTCGCAGGTCATCGGCTACATGGGCGCGATTCCCTCCACGGAGAAGTGGCTGGAATTGGAGGAGAAGGGCTACAAGTACTCCGACACCATCGGCCGCGACGGCATCGAGGCCTCCATGGAGGACTGGCTGACCCAGAACAGCGACCTGCGCCAGGGCTACCGCGAGGTCGAGCGCAACAGCGTGGGCAAGATCACCCGCGAGCTGAGCTACACCGAGCCCGAGGACGGCAACAACGTCAAGCTCACCATCATCGCCAGCTATCAGCAGCAGGCCGAGCGCGCCCTGGCCGAAAACGTCGCCTCCACCCGCGAGGTGCAGGAAAAGAAGCTGATGAACGCCACCTGGCTCGAGCAAAACCGCGAGGACATCCTCAGCCGCTCCTGGGACCAGTACCCCCTCTCCCTGGCCGAGCGCGCCGCCATGATGGTCATCGACATGGAGGGCCGCGTGCTGGCCATGGCCAACTATCCCACCTTTGACCTAAACGCCCTCGTCGCCGCCGGCCCCGAGAGCCGCGCCATCCTCTCCGACAGCCGCAACGTCCTGATGAACTACAACATCCACGCCCGCGGCACCCCAGGCTCCATCTTCAAGATGGTCTCGGCCCTGGGCGCCATGCTGGAGGGCGAGCTGTTTGTCAATGAAACCATCAACGACGAGGGCCGCTTCATGCTGGTCACCAACGTCGAAAGCCAGGCGCCTAAGTGCTGGATCAGCGAGGGACAGCGCTACAAGCACCAGAGCCAGACCATCATCGAGGGCCTCTCCAACAGCTGCAACTACTTCTTCTATACCCTGGGCTACCGCCTGGGCGAGACGCGCCTGTACCAGTATGCCAGCGAGTTTGGCCTCACCAGCAAGACCGGCGTGGACCTGCCCGGCGAGCAGCGCAGCGTCGTGGGCTGCCAGACCAGCCTCTACGACCCCGACAAGGCCATGGGCGAGGCCTATCAGGACACCGCCATCCCCATCATCGCCTTCAACTCCATCAAGCGCCACCTGCGCAACGAGGGCGCCAGCCGCAACATCACCTACGACGACGAGCGCCTCGACCGCTGCGTCAAGCGCCTGATGGACATGGCCGTCAACACCGCGCAGGGCGACTGGCTGCTCTACATGCGCCCCATCCTCATGGAGGAGCTCAACATGACCCGCGAGATGGTCTACACCCAGAGCATCATCGGCGACACCTACAACTACCTCAACGACATCAAGTGGGGCCCCTCCCAGACCGTCCAGGTCGCCATCGGGCAGTCCATCACCGTCGTCACCCCCGCCGCCGTCAGCCGCTACGTCGCGGCCCTGGGCAACGGCGGCAAGGTCTACAACCTCATGATCGTCGATTCCATCACCTCCCCCGAGGGCGACATCGTCAGCCAGCGCACCCCCAGCCTCTTTAACGAGTTCGAGGGCGCGGAGGAATATCTGCCCTACATCCTGGAGGGCATGAAGGGCGTTGTGGACGAGAGCGGTACCGCCGCCAAGTACTTTGGCAGCTGGAAGTACAAAAACATGGTCTGCGCGAAAACGGGTACCGCCGAGGTCACCACCATCGACCTTGAGAACAACGCCTGGTTCGTCATGCTCGCCCCCTACGAGAGCGAGAAGGTGAACGGCGTGCCCGTCACCACCACGCAGCCGGAGATCGCCGTCGCCGTCTTCATCCCCAGCGGCTTCAGCGGCGGCGAGGCCAGCATGGCCGCCCGCGAGTTCGTGGGCTGGTACATGGACCAAAAGACCCTTCGCAGCACCGAAAACACCGTCTTCCCGGGCGGCAACCAGCTCGCCCCGTGACGCGGGAGGGAGAGTGATTCACCATGAGTCAGGCCTGGACCATCCTTTCCGGCAAGGGCGGCGTGGGCAAGAGCACGGTCGTGGCGGCGCTGGGCGCCGCCCTCGCCCGGCACAGGCTCCAATGCTGCCTGGTGGACGGGGACATGGGGCTTCGCAGCCTGGACATGCTTCTCAACGTGCACAACAAGGTCGTCTATGACGCCCTGGACGTGGCCCGCAGGGACTGCAAGCTCAAATACGCCCTCATCCGCCACGCCGCCAACGACGCCCTCTGGCTTCTGCCCGCCTCCCAGATGGACCAGGCGGGCGACTGGGACGGCGAGGACGTGGCGCGCATCGTCAAAAAGCTCAAAAAGCGCATGGCCTACGTCCTCCTGGACGCCCCCGCCGGCGTGGGCGAGGGCGTGCGCGCACTCCTTCGCGCCTCCGACCACGCGCTGGTGGTCGCCACCCCCGACGACCTGTCCATCCGCGACGCCGAGCGCGCCGTCGCCCTGGTTCAGGACGCCGGCCTCCCGCGCCCCATGCTGCTGGTCAACCGCGTCCAGCCCAAGCTCGTCGCGCGCGGCGAGATGTACAGCCCCCAGACGGTCGCCTCCACCCTGGATTTGCCGCTGCTGGGCTACGTGCCGGACGACGGCCGCGTGCTGCGCGCCGCGGGCAGGCACGAGAGCTTCATGGACTTCGACGGCCCGGCCCGGGAGGCCATGGAGCGCGTGACCCAGCGCTTCCTGGGCGAGTTTGTGCCCATGCCCCCGCTCCTTCGCCGCAGGCCCTGGCCCTTTGGCCGCGGCCTGGGCGCCTGAGGAGGTGAAGGCCGGGCATGATGCTCAACGAATCGCGCCGCTCGCGCGCCCACTTCGACTTCCCGCTGGCGCTGCTGACCTTCGGGCTGGCGGCCTTCGGCGTGCTGTGCGTGTCGGTGGCGACCTTCTCCACCTCCTCGGAAACCGAGGGCACGCTGCTTAACTACATCGTCGCCTCCTACTACGGCATGCGTCAGGCCATCTTTTTCCTGATCTCCCCCGTGGTCGTGGGCGTGATTACCTACTTCCCATACGAGTTCATCCGCCGCCGCTCCATGCTCTTTTACTACGTCGCCTGCGGCCTGCTCATCGTCGCCCTCGGCGGCCAGGCCGCCGGCGTCAAGGCGTGGATCGACATCCTGTGGGGATATACCATCCAGCCCTCCGAGTTCGTCAAGCTCGCCTGCATCATCGTCACCGCCAAGTACCTCGAAACCGAAACCGATCCCATGGGCAGCCTGCGCGGCGCCCTGAGGCTGGCGGTCCTCATGGGCGTCCCGTGGGCCCTCACGCTCCTCCAGGGCGAGATGGGAAGCGTGCTGGTGATGATCTTCCTCTTTGGCGTGATGATGTTCTTTGGCGGCATGCGCCTGAGGCTCATGGGCGGCATCGTGGCCTTCGGCATCATGGCCCTGGCCCTGCTCTACGCCTACCTCATGGCCACCGGCTCGGACAACTACCGCCTCGAGCGCATCCTCAGCTTCATTGACCCCACGCTGGTGGACGAAAACGCCGTGTATCAGGTGACGAACTCCAAAATCGCCATCGGCTCCGGCGGGCTGAGCGGCCGCGGCATCTTCGTCCAGGGCGCCTTCAGCCAGCTCGACTACGTCCCCGAGGACTGGACGGACTTCATCTTCTCCACCATCGGCGAGGCCTTCGGCTTCACGGGCTGCGCGCTGGTCATCCTGACGTACCTGCTCATCATCCTGCGCATGCTCTACCTCGCCCGCTACACCATGGACCGCTTCGGCCAGATGGTCATCATCGGCGTCATGGGCATGATGCTGTTCCACGTCTTTGAAAACGTGGGCATGACCACCGGCCTCATGCCCGTCACCGGCATCCCGCTGCCCTTCCTCAGCTACGGCGGCAGCAACCTCGTCACCAACATGGCCGGTATCGGCCTGGTGCTCAACGTCATCAAGAACCGAAGCGTCACCATGATGCCGGGCATCGCCCCGCAGACGGTGAGCATGAAAAAATGGACCAAATAAAAAGGAGGATGGATGTATGAAACGGTTTCTTCCCCTGCTGCTGGCGCTGACGCTGCTGGCGGGCGTCGCCGCGGCCGAGCCGGAGGCGCGATTCATGGAGGCGGCCCTCGAGGAGGCCTATGCCGGCATCGAGGCCGGCGACGGCGGCCCGTTCGGCACGGTGATCGTCAGGGACGGCGAGATCGTCGGCTCCGGCCACAACCGCGTCGTCGTCAACAACGACCCCACCTGCCACGGCGAGATGGAGGCCATCCGCGACGCCTGCAAAAACCTGGGCTCCTTCGACCTCTCCGGCTGCGTGCTCTACACCACCGCCGAGCCCTGCCCCATGTGCCTGGGCGCGACCCTCTGGGCCAACATCGAAACCGTCTACTTCGGCTGCACCCGCGAGGACTCGGCCGAGATCGGCTTCCGCGACGACCTGTTCTACGAGTACCTGGCGGGCAGGGCGGATCTGCTGGAGGTAACGGAGTTCGAGCGCGACGACTGCCTTGAGCTGTTTGAGGCGTACACGGAAATCGAACAAAAGACCGCCTACTGACGCGGCGGCAGGGGGGATAAGCGGTGCGGGGCGTATCCGGCGCGCAAAGGCGCATCTTCTACGGGATTGTTTTGCTGAGCATGCTCCTCTCGGTCCTCTACCTCGCGCTGCGGCGCGGCGCGGGGCTGGAGGCGTTCGTCTTTGACGGCGGGGGAAACCTGATCGGCGATTTCGTCAACAACCTCCACTATCCCACCCACGAGGGCGGGCCGTATTTCGACAGCTGCTGGGCCTCCTTCCCGCCGCTGGCCTACACGGTGTACTACCTCATCAACGTCTGCATCACCCGTGCCATCTACCCCTTTGAGGTCATGGTCTACATGGCCATCACGGCCCTGAGCTGCATGCTGATGCTGGGCGCCGTGGAGCGCATCTTCAGGCGCTGGCGCCCGGGCGGCTTCCGCCCGGGCGAGCCGCTGGCCCTGTGCGTGTGCCTGCTGCTCAGCGGCGTGATGGTCTACACCATCGAGCGGGGCAACAGCGCCCTGAACGTGATGGTGATGATCCTGTGGGCCTTTGCCCTGCGCGACAGCGAGCGCCCCTGGGAGCGCGAGCTGGCGCTGCTGCTCATCGCGGTGGCCGCGGGGTTCAAGGTCTATCCGTGCATCTTCGGGCTGCTCTACCTCTTTGAGCGGCGCTGGCGCGAGGCGGCGCGGCTGGTGGTATACGGCGTGGCGCTGTTCTTCGTGCCGTTCCTGTGGTTTGGCGGGCTTGCGGGCCTGAGGCAGTTCTTTCTCAACCACCAGGAGATCCACGGCATGCTGCGCGACGACTACCTCACCAGCCTGCCCAGCGCCGCGGGGTATCTGGCGGCGGAGTTTGGCTGGGACGGCGCCGCGGCGCTGGCCGTGGGCAAGGTGCTGGCGGCGCTGCTGGCCGCGGCGGAGCTGGCGTGCATCGTCCTGGAGAAGCGGCTGTGGCTCAGGTGCCTGCTGATGGTGAGCCTGTTCATCCTCGTGCCGGGCTGGAGCGCCGAGTACATGGCGGTGTACATGGCCCTGCCGCTGGTCCTGTGCGTCTGCCAGGGCGGCGGGGGAAAGCTGGGCGGCTGGTACATGGCGCTCTTTGGCCTCATCTTCGTGCTGCTGCCCTTCGGCACGCCCTTTGAGACGCACGTGCCGCTGAGCTGGAACATGCTTATCAGCTTTGCCGCCATCTACCTCATCTCCCTCACGGCCATGTGCGACACGCTGGGAACCTGGCTGCGCGCCCGCCGCCGCGCCGCGGCGCGGGCGTGAGCGCGCGTGTCGAAAAAGCTCGCCTGCGGCGATCTTTTCCGCCAGATGCTTAAGAAATGTTTGCGCCCAGGGGCGCAAACTCCC
>CALVKX010000057.1 GCA_944333375.1 uncultured Eubacteriales bacterium | reverse complement strand
GCCGCGAGGTCCTCGACCGCGACCTGCGCCGCAGGGGCGAGCGCGTGGACGTATACGGCGCGCACGAGGTCGTGCACTACGAGCGCGCGGGCGCAGAGGACCCCCGCGAGGTCGGGCGCGAGGCGCACTTCTTCGGCGACGTGCCGGTGGTGGAGTACTGGAACAACGCCCGCGAGGAGGGCGACTTCGAGCCGGTGATGGAGCTCATCGACGCCTACGACGCCTTGCAGAGCGACCGCGTCAACGACAAGCAGCAATTCACCGACGCGGTCTTTGTCCTCAAGGGCGTGGGCGCGCTGGGCGTGGAGGACACCGAGGAGGAGGCCGCGGGCGAGGTCCTCTCCCCGGCCGGAAAGGCCGCAGAGGACCCAAGCGTGCGCCTCAGGCGCACGCGCACCCTCTTTCTCCCCGGCGAGGGCGCGGACGCGCAGTTCGTCACCAAGCCCGACGCCGAGAGCGGAAACGAGCTGCTCCGCCTCAGCCTCAAAAGCGACATCCACAAGCTCAGCATGGTCCCCGACCTCACCGACGAGCAGTTCGCCGGAAACGTCAGCGGCGTGGCCATGCGCTTCAAGCTCCTGGGCCTTGAGCAGCTCACCAAAATCAAGGAGCGCTGGTTCCGGGAGGGGCTGAGGACGCGGCTGAGGCGCTTTTGCGCCTTCCTGGCCCTGCGCGGCGAGGCCGAGGTGGACGCCGGGCGCGTGGAGATCATCTTCTCGCGCTCCCTGCCGGTCAACGAGCTGGAGACGGCCCAGACCCTCAGCGCCTACCGCGGCCTGGTCCCGGACCGGCTGCTGCTTTCCCAGGTGCCGTTTATCGGGGACGCGCAAGCGGTCCTCGCGGACGAATCAGCCGACGGGCGTTAAACGGAGGAGGAATCCCATGGAACAGCAGACCTATCAGGAGGCGGAGCGCGCCTTCACGCAGGCGGACATGGACCGGGTGGTTCAGCAGACCATCGCGCGGGAGCGCAGGCGCGCCGAGGGCGCTTTGGAGGCCGCGCGCGCCGAGGGCGGCCGCGCCGAGCGCGAGCGGCTGGAGGGCGAGCTTTCGCGCAGGGAGCGCGAGCTTTCCCGGCGCGAGCTGGCCGCCCACGCCCGCGAGGCGCTGGCCCAGCGCGAGCTGCCGCCCGAGCTGGCGGGGGTTTTGGACTACGGCGGCAGGGAGGCGCTGGACGCCTCGCTGGACAACGCCGAGCGGGCCTTCCGCGCCGCGGTCCAGCGCGGCATGGAGGAGCGCATGCGCGGCCATGCGCCCAAGAGCGGCGAGACGGACCCGTCGGCGGCCTTCGTGGCCCGGGCCCGCGCCGCCGCGGGACTCAGGGACTGATTTTCAAAGGAGGGGCTTTTTTTGGCCAACACCATCGCACTTTTCAAGCAGTATGTTCCCATTCTCGACGAGGTCTACAGGGAGGCCTCGCGCTCGGCGCTCCTGGACGGCGCGCCCGAGCTGGCGCGCGCGGGCGCCAACGCCGGGGAGCTCATCATCCCCAAGATGACCATGGACGGCCTGGCCGACTACGGCCGCGCCAGCGGCTACGTGGACGGCAACGTCACGCTGACCAACGAGACGGTCATTTGCAACTTCGACCGCGGCCGCATGTTCACCGTCGACGCGCTGGACGACGCCGAGACCGCGGGCATCGCCTTCGGCCGCCTGGCCAGCGAGTTCATCCGCACCCGCGTGGTGCCCGAGCTGGACGCCTTCCGCTTCGCCTGCTACGCCTCGGCCGCCGGCATCGGCTCCGCCGCCGCCGCGCTTACCGACGGCGCCGGCGTCGTTTCCGCCCTGCGCGCCGCCGCAAGCGCCATGGACGAGGCCGAGGTCCCCATGGAGGGCCGCTACCTCTTTATCACCCCCACGGTGCTGGGCTTCATCCAGGACATGGACACCACCCGCAGCCGCGAGGTGCTCTCGCGCTTCGACAGCATCGTGCAGGTGCCCCAGACCCGCTTTTACACCAAGATCACCCAGCTCTCCGGCGGCGAGGGCGAATCCGAGGGCGGCTACAAAAAGGCCGATGACGCCAAGGAGATCAACTTCCTCGTCATCCACCGCGACGCCCCCATCCAGTTCACCAAGCATCTCTCCCCCAAGGTCATCGCGCCGGAAAACAACCCCGCCGCGGATGCCTGGAAGTTCGGCTACCGCATGGTGGGCATCGCCGACAGCTACGAAAACAAGGCCGCCGGCATCTACGTCCACACTAAGAGCTAAGGCAATTAACCCGCCTGCGCGCGGCCACGCGCCGCGCGCGGGCTTCCCAAAGGAGGATTGATCGCATGCTGGCTTTGCTCAGGCGGCGGCTGGGCCTTACGCCCGGCGAGAAGGACGCGCTGCTGGAGGATTTGCTGCGCGAGTCCGAGCAATTTATCCTAGGCTATACGGGCCGGAGGACGCTGCCCGCCGCGCTGGAGGGCGCGGTGATCGAAACGGCGGCGGCGCGGTTCAACCTGCTGGGGCTGGAGGGGGCGTCGAGCCACGCCGAGGGCGGCGTGAGCACGGCGATGGACCGCCTGCCGGGCCACATGCGGGCGCAACTGGACATGTTCAGGCTGGGGAAGGTGTTGTAGGATGCTGTGCAGGGCATGGCAACAGGAGGTATTCATCTATCCGCCGGCGCCGGGGCGCGGGGGCAACGCCTTCTCGCCGCAGGGGCGGCGGACGGCGGCGTGCGTGCAGCCCCTGCGGGGCGAGCTTTCGCAGCGCCTTTACGGGCTGGAGGCGGAGCACATGCGGCTGATGCTGTGCGGCCTGTGCGGCGAGCCGCGCGCCGGGGACGGGGTGTGCGTGGAGGCGGCGCAGGGCGAGCCGCCGGACTTTCGCGTGGTGTACGCGGCCAGGTGGCCGGGGCACTGGGAGGCGCATCTCAGGCGGATCCCGGAGGCCGAAAGGGGGGCGGACGAATGAGGCTGACGGCTTCGCTGCTGGGCTTTGAGGCCCTGGAGGCGGCGGTGGAGGAGATCGCCTGGGCGCTGCCGGAGGCGTGCCGCGAGGGCCTGGGGCAGAGCGTGCCGGGCCTGACGGAGGCCGCGCGCCTGCTCTGTCCCAGGGACACGGGCGCGCTGCGCGAAAGCCTTGAGGGGCGGATCGAGCCGACCCCGGCGGGCGCGCGGGCGCTGGTCACGGCCTCGGCCCCCTACGCGGCCTTCGTGGAGCTGGGCACGGCGAGGATGTCGCCCCGGCCCTTCCTGCTGCCCGCCTATCTCGCCGGGCGCGGCGCGGTGCTCGACAGCGTCGCCGCCGCCGTGGGGGAGGTGCTGGGACAGTGACCGACGACAAGGCCCGCATCCTGGCCGCCCTTGAAAACACCGGCGCGGCCGTCGTCACCGACGCCTGGCCCCGCGAGATCCCCACCCGCCCCGTGGTGCTGGTCACCCTCGCGGGCGACACCGGCATCGACCGCCGCGACGACCGCTACTACCTGCGCGAGCTGGAGTACTACGTCCGCGTCTTCGCGGCCAAGTCCTCCGCCCTCGACGCAGCCCTGCGCGCCGTCGCCGCGGCCATGGAGGACCTGGGCTACGAGCTGTGCTTCCGCTGGGAGGAACCCGGCGACGGTTGGCGGCAAACGGCCCTTCGTTACAAGACATACGTATACCCCTAGGACATATCAGGGGACACAACCACCTATGCGACAGCGAGCGATCCCGGGGGAGGGCCCCCGGGAGGAAGCGAGCGGAAACCAAGAAATAAAGGAGGGAGAGCGCGGGCGGCCGCCCTGAGCGGCCGCACGTGCGACGTAACACATGAGGAGAGCAGCCATCGGTTTCAAGGGGCTGGCGCTGGCCCCGGTGACGGAAAACACGCTGACCAGTTACGCGGCCTCGGCGGGGGAGGCGCTGCCCTACGCGGGGAGCATGAGCCGCACCAGCAAGGAGAGCAGCACGGATCTGTACTACGACGACGAGCTCTACGCGCAGATCAGGAGCGTCAGCGGCGAGGACGTGGAGATCCGGCTGGCGGAGGTGCCGCTGGAGCGCATGGCCGCGCTGGGGCTGGGCGAGTACGACGAGGAGACGGGCACGCTGGAGGGCGACTTCACGGTGGCGGGCAGGGAGTACGCGCTGCGCTGCGTGGTGGACACGGTGGACCATCTGCCGTTCTACTTCAACTACCGCGTCTTCCAGCTCACGGGCATCCGCTTTGACAACTTTACCACCAAGCAGGACAGCGTGACGGTGTGCGAGGTCATCATCACGGGCGTGTTCAAGCGGCCCGCGCTGGCGAGCCTGCGGCCCTACGCGGTGATGCAGCTGGCGGACGACCGCAGCAACGAGGCGGCCTGCACGGCCTTCCTCACCGCCGCGGAGCAAAAGCCCGGGGCCTGACGATGCGCGCGGCGCCGCCCCGGGGCGGCGCCGCGGAAAGGAAGGTTGCGCATGGATTTCAGCCTGAGAAAATCGCTGCCGATGACGCGGCGGGTACGGGGATATGTGGTGCGGCGGATGCCGCTGGGGGCGTTCCTCAGCGCCCTGGAGGCGCTGGAGGGGTTGCCCGGGGAGCTGATGGAGCGGGTGTTTCCGGGAAAGAGCCTGCGTCAGGCGCTGCTTGAGCTGCGCATGATGGACGCCGCCGGCCTGGGGCGGCTGGGCGCCAAAGTGATGGCGGCCGCGCCGGAATTGCTCTTGCGCGCGGCGCAGGAATTGACGGGGATCTCCGAGGACGAGCTGCGCACGGACCCGGCGCTGGGCGTCGAGGGGTTCGTGGAGCTGCTGGAGGCGTGGGCGGAGGTCAACGGGATCGAAAATTTTATCAGGACCACGGGCGCGTTGGCGCGTCGGGCGCGGGCGCTCGTGGGGAGTGGTTCCAGAGGGTGATCGCCACGGCGCTGAGCGTGGGCATCAGCAAGCGGTCGCTGCTGGAGGACTATTACCCCGGCGAGCTGGGGGCGGTGGTCGCCGCGTGGAACGAGCTGCACGGCGCGGCGCGGCGGAGCGCGGAGGAGACGGGACCGATGGCGTTTTTCGGAGAGGGGGGCGAGGTGATTGGCTGAGCTGGCGCAGCTGGTGATCGAGGTGACGGCGGCGGCGGACGAGGCGCAGGAGACGTTGCGGCTCCTGCTGGAGAGCGTGCGCGGCCTGGCCGCGGCGTGCGAGGAGCGGCTGGACCTGTACGTCAATTACGAGAGCGTGCTGGGGGCGCGCGGCGCGGTGCAGGGGCTGGGGCGCGAGCTGGAGGCGGCGCGGGAGGCCGGGGAGGCCATGGAGGACGCCGCCGGGAGCGCCGGTGAGCTGCTGGACGCCTACCGCTCGCTGGAGAGCCGCACGGCCTCGCTGGACCGAAAGACCGACACCCTGGCCCGGGCGCACAAGGCCATGGAGACGGCCGTGAGCAGGGGCACGCGGACCATCGGTGCGGCGGGCAAGGAGGTACGGGCGCTGGCCGATGACCTGGGCTATACGGGCGACAGCCTGGACACGCTGGGCGCGATGGTCCCGGCCTACGCCTCCTCGCTGGCGGGCGAGCTGGAGCGCACGGCGGCCAGCGCGCGGGGCCTGAGCGCGGAGATGGCGGGCGCGGCGGCGGCCTCCAACATCACCGGGAGCGTGCAGGTGGACTGCGCCTCGGCGCTCAGCGCCCTGAGCGGGCTGATCGCGACGGCGCAGGCCGCGCTTTCGGTGCTCGGCGCGCTGGGCGTGGCCTCCGCGGGCACGGCCCAGACGACGGCCCGCCGAAGCGGCGGCGGAGGCGGGGGCAGGCGCAGCGCCGCCGAGGACGAGGCGGAGGCGGCGCGCCGGGCCGCGGAGGAGGCCGAGCGCAGGCGGCGCGAGGCGATCGAGGCGGACTACCGGGCCATCGAGCACCGGCGGCACATGAACGAGATTACCTACGAGGAGGAGCTGGAGCTGCTGGAGCAGCTGCGCCGCAAGCACCGGCTCAACGCCGAGGAGATCATGGAGTGGGAGGAAAAGGTCTATGATCTCAGGCAGGAGATCCGCGAGCGGGACGCCGATAGCCTCGATAGCCTCAGCGACGGCGTCCTCACGGCGCTGGAAAACCGCTACGAGGCGATGCTGGAGGCCGAGCGCCAGCGGCTGGACGAGAGCCGGGACAGCTGGGAGAAGTGGCGCGACGAGCGCGTGGCCGCCATCGAGGAGCAGATCGCCGCGCTGGACAGGCTGGCCGACGCGCAGGACCGGGAGAAGCGGGACGCCGAGGAGCTGCGAAAGATCGCAAAGCTCGAGCAGCTCATCGCCTACGAGCAGGACGACTACAACCGGGCGAAGCTCACCCAGCAGCTCGACCAGGCGGTCAGGGAGCGCGAGGAGCGGCTCGCCAGCCTGGCGCTGGAGGACGAGAAGGAGGCGCTCAGGGCGCAGATCGAGGCCATCGAGAAGGAGGCCGACGCGCGGCTGGAGGCGCTGGAGCGCGAGGAGGCGGACGTGGAGGCGGCCTACGCCCAGCGCATGGAGGAGGCGGCGCTGCGGGCCGAGGCGGAGAAGCTGATCCTCACGCAGTCGCAGGACGAGCTGCTCTCGCTCATCAAAAGCTACGCCCCCGCCTACGACGCCGCCGGGCAGACGCTGGGCGAAAAGCTGCTGGAGGGTTTCAGCGAAAAGGTCGGCAGCATCGCGCAGTGGTTTGAGGACTTCAACGCGCAGATCGCAAGGGCGCAGGCGGAGGTGGCCGGGGCGTCGCAGGAGGCCGCCGAGCGCTTCTATCAGGAGCGAGGGCTGACGGTCCATCAGACGGTCACGTTCAACGAGCCCGTGGACAGCCCCGCGCAGGTCGCGCGGCGCGTGGAGCAGGCCAACCGCGAGCTGGCGCTGATGCTGTAAGGAGGAAAGGGCGTGCAGAGAATCACCTACATCAACCTCAGGGGCGAGCAGGCGGCGTTCGGCCGCGGGGGGCCGTGGCTGCTGCGCAGCGTGCGGGGCCTTGGCACGTGCGAAAACGAGCTGACCCTGACCTCCGGCGGGATGGAAAACGGCGCGCGCATCCAGGCCTTCCGCCGCGAGGAGCGCATCGTCACGGCGCAGGTCCAGCTCCTGGCCGAAAGCCGGGCGGACCTGTACCGCCGCCGCGTGGAGCTGTGCAGGCTGCTCTCGCCGGACCTGGGCGCTCAGGGCGCGCAGCGCGCGCGCTTGATCTACGAAAACGACCTGGGCGCCTGGTGGACCTGGGCCGTCCCGCTGGGCGGGCTGGACTGGGGCGCCCGCGTGGGCGACATTCACACGGGGCTGAACGTGCGCTTTCAGTGCGAAAGCCCCTTCTTCTTCGGCCGCGAGGCCCGCGAGGCCGTCTTTCGCCAGACCGGCGGCGGCCTGCGGCTCCCCGGCGGGCTGCCGCTGAGGCTGGGCTCGCAGGTCTTTCACATGCGCGTGGTCAACGAGGGCTCCGCCTTCGCCCCCTGCGTGGTCACGGTCGAGGGCAGCGGCGAGACGCCCGCCATGGAGAACCGCTCCACCGGCGCGCTCCTTCGCATGGTCGCGCCCCTCGCCGCCGGCGAGCGGCTGACCATCAACACCGACCCCGCGGCCCTCTCCGCCACCCTCACGCACGCGGACGGCTCCGGGGAAAACGCCTTCGGCTACCTCGATCCCACCTCCGCCCTGAGCGACTTCGGCCTCAGGCCCGGCGAAAACGAGCTGGTCTACCTCCCCGCCGGCGACCGCAGCCGAAGCGTCATCCGCGTGAGCTGGCACGACACCTTTGAGGGGGTATGACGCTACGGACGCAACGCTGTTGGTCATGGACTTCGACTTCGTACTCCGGGGCGAGATCCCGCATCCCGCCTCGCTGATGATCCGCCGCGAGTTTTTCGGCACGGGCTCCTTCAAGCTCACGGCCGACGACGCCGGCGACGGCTTTGGGCCGCTGGAGCGGGACCGCGTGCTCTACTTCCCCGCAAGGCCGGAGCTGGCCATGCTCGTCA
This sequence comes from uncultured Eubacteriales bacterium, assembly GCA_944333375.1. Next base: position 2,730 of record CALVKX010000057.1, on the reverse strand, counting down.
CGCGCGTCTCCAGGACCGGCAGGCGCCTGACCGCCGACGGCCCGCTGCTCAAGGGCCTGGCCCGGCGCAGGATCGTCCTGCCCCCGCTGAAGACGGGCGGCGACTACGGACAGTTCGGCTACGACCTGTTCACGGGCGACGCCGAAAGCGCCTACCTGCACTACGCGCAGGCCAACCTCACCGACCCGGAGGAGCCAAGGCGGCGCATCCCCAACCTGGCGCTGGCCCAGAACCTGCACCGGGGGATAGAGCTGCCCTGGCAGGCGCGCTTTGAGCGCCTCAGCGACCTGTTTTCGGACATCGGACAGGCCACCGGCCTGGGCTGGGACATCCGGCCGGACTTTGACGCGAGGCGCTTCGTCTTTGCCGCCTGGGCCGGCGAGGACCGCACCCGGGGCGTGCGCCGCTGCGCCCTCTCCCGCGCCCTGGGCAACGCCTCGGAGGGCACGGTGACGGACGACGCGGCCTCCGCCGTCACGGCCATCTATGCCGGCGGCGCGGGCGAGGACGAAAACCGCCTCATCCTCGCCTTCGGCGGGGAGGAGAGCGGGCTTGCCCGCTACGAGGCCTTCGAGGACTGCGGCTCCATCGACGACGCGGACATGCTGCGCATGGCCGCCGGGCGAAAGCTCGCCCCGCCCGGACGATCCATGACCCTTGAGGTGCTCGACGGCGGCCTGTGCCGCTACGGGCGCGACTACGACGTGGGCGACGTGGTGACGGCCATCTGCGGGGACTGGCGCATGGACGCCCGGCTGGTGGCCATGGAGGCATCCTGGGAGCGCGGCGCGCGCTCGCTCAAGGCCACCTTCGGCGATCCGCCGATGGGGGTGACGGAGCTGATCCGGCGCGGCCAGCGCAGAGCGGTACGATAAGGGGGTATGACACTTGGCCAGTGAGTTTTACGGGTATTTCGACTCCATCGACGGCGACGTGCGCGAGTACGACGCCGCGGGTTTTTCGCATATTCTCAAAGCGGCGGTGCAAAACGGCGTGAGCAGCCACGAGGGCGCCCTTGCGGTCACGGCGGACGGCCTTGGGATGCGGACCACGGTGGCCTTTGGCGGCTGCGTGATCGACGGCTACGTCTTCGTGCTGGAGGACGACGGCGGCGGCGCCTTTTCGCTCACGCACGAGCCCAGCGGCACGGCGGACCGCATCGACCGCGTCGTGGTGCGTCTGGAGAGCGGCCAGAGCGAGCGCAGGATGGGGCTGGCGCTGCTCACCGGGACGCCGTCGGCCAGCCCGCAGCCCCCGGCCCTCACGCGAAGCGCGCAGGTCTGGGAGCTGTCGCTGGCCCAGGTGCGCGTGCGCGCCTCGGCCACGGCCGTGGCGGCCTCGGACGTCACCGACGAGCGCGGCGACGAGGACGTCTGCGGCTACGCCCAGCCGCGCCATCTGGCCGAGGTGGTCCGGCAGGGCATGGCCGGAAAGCTCGATATCTCGCGCCTGGCCAACAACCTGACCACCACCGGCTCGGGCTGGGCGCTGGACGCCCGGCAGGGCAAGGCGCTCAAGGACGAGGTGGACAAAAAACTCCCCTCGGCCAATCTGGCCAACAACCTGACCACCACCGCCCAGGGCTATGCGCTGGACGCCCGGCAGGGCAAGGCGCTCAAGGACGCCGTCGCGGGAAAGGCCAGCAAGACCACCGCGTCCCTGAGCACGTCGGGGTGGAGCGGCAGCGGGCCCTACACGCAGGCGGTGAGCGTCTCCGGCGTGACGGCCTCCAACGCCGTCGTCGTCAGCCCAGCGCCGGCGAGCTTCGCCGAGTACGGCGCCTGCGGCGTCTACGCAAGCGCCCAGGCCGCCGGAAAGCTGACCTTCACGGCCACGGCCAGGCCGGCCGCGGCGCTGACGGTCAACGTCCTGTGCGTCAACTGAGAGGGGGGAGGGGCATGGTCTGGATCGAGGGAAGGCGCATCCGCATCAGCCGCGGCGACACCGCCCGCATCCGCATCGAAATGGAGGACGGCGGCCAGCTGGAGGGCGCGCAGGCCGTCGTGACGGTGAAAAGGCGGCCCGGCGACGAGGAGGCGGTTTGGCAGCGCTGCGTGCCCGTCGAGGACGGTTGCGTGCTGCTGGAGCTGGGGGACGCCCAGACGGGGCAGGCGCCGGGGCTGTACTGGTGGGACCTGCGCCTGGTGATGCCGGACGGCGGCGTGCAGACGCCGTTTGAGCCGGAGGTATTCGAGATCTGCGAGGTGGTCGGGGATGTATGACGCGGTGGTGCGCGTGAGCGTGGACGGGGCGGAAAAGCCCCTGCGGCCGGGGCTGGTCTATGTGGCCGGGGAGCCGGGACCGCAGGGGGAGCCGGGGGAGCCGGGGGAGCCGGGGCCTGCCGGGGCTACGGGGCCGCAGGGGCCGGAAGGGCCGGAGGGACCACAGGGACCTCAAGGTGAGAAGGGCGATACCGGGGCTACGGGGCCTCAGGGGCCGAAGGGGGACACGGGGGCTACGGGACCTCAGGGCCCGCAGGGCGAGCCGGGCGAAACAGGGCCTCAGGGGCCCAAGGGTGATACGGGCGAAACGGGGCCTCAGGGGCCCAAGGGCGATACAGGAGCTACGGGGCCGCAGGGGCCGGAAGGGCCTCAGGGACCTCAGGGTCCGAAGGGTGACACGGGCGAAACAGGGCCGCAGGGTCCGAAGGGGGACACCGGGGCACAGGGTTTGCAAGGACCTCAGGGTGAGCCGGGGCCTCAGGGTGAGAAAGGCGATACCGGGGCTACG
>CALVKX010000056.1 GCA_944333375.1 uncultured Eubacteriales bacterium | reverse complement strand
GCACATGGAAGGAGTTGGTATAATACTCGCGGTCCGTGATGCCGGGGATGACGCCGAACTTCTCGCGGTCGATGCGCACGAAGCGGCCGCTGAGGCCCTCGGCGGGCGTGGCCAGGCAGGTGTAGTTGAGCTTTTCCTTCTGGCTGAGGTCGTCGCAGTACTTGCGGATGAAGCCCACGATCTCCAGGCCCAGGTTCTGGCTGTTGGGGTCCTCGCCATGGTGCGTGCCGCGCAGGGCCTTGAGGCACTCGGCCAGGCCGATGAAGCCGATGGAGAGGGTGCCGTGCTTGAGCACCTCGCGCACGCTGTCGTTCCAGTCCAGCTTCTCGGAATCCAGCCACACGCCCTCGCCCATGAGGAAGGGGAAGTTGTAGACCTTCTTGTTGGCGATGATCTCAAAGCGCTCCAGAAGCTGCTCATGCACCAGGTCCAGCGTGCGCTCCAGCTCCTCGAAGAACCACTGGATGTCACCCTTGGCCTTGATGGCGATGCGGGGCAGGTTGATGGAGGTGAAGGAGAGGTTGCCGCGGCGGGGGCAAATCTGGCGGGTGGGGTCATAGACGTTGCCGATGACGCGGGTGCGGCAGCCCATGTAGGCGATCTCGGTCTCGGGGTGGCCCTCCTTGTAATACTGCTTGTTGAAGGGCGCGTCCAGGAAGCTGAAGTTAGGGAACAGGCGCTTGGCGCTGGTGCGGATGGCCAGGCGGTAGAGGTCGTAGTTGGGGTCGCCGGGGTTGAAGCTCACGCCTTCCTTGACGCGGAAGATCTGGATGGGGAAGATGGGCGTCTCGCCGTTGCCAAGGCCCGCCTCGGTGGCCAGAAGGACGTTGCGCATGACCATGCGGCCCTCGGGCGAGGTATCCATGCCGTAGTTGATGGAGGAGAAGGGCACCTGCGCGCCCGCGCGGCTGTTCATGGTGTTGAGGTTGTGGATGAGCGCCTCCATGGCCTGGTAGGTGGCCTTGTCCGTCTCCTGCTCGGCATGCTCGCGCACGAAGTCCAGAATCCGGGTGCGCTCCTCCTCGTCGGAGGCGGGCATCACGGCGGCGAGCTTCTCTCCCAGGGCCTTGTCATACTCGGGGTCAGCCGCCAGGCCGGGCTTTTTGCCCGTCTCCTTCTCCAGCTCCTCCAGCATGCGCGCCGCCTCGTCAGCCGCGTTTTCCACATGCCCCAGCAGCTCCATCGCGCGGGCCAGGTTGTCACGGAAGCGCTTGAAATAGGTCTTTTTGACGCCCGGCGCCATGCCGTAGTCGAAGTTGACCACGCTCTGCCCGCCGTGCTGGTCGTTCTGGTTGGCCTGGATGGCGATGCAGGCCAGCGCCGAATAGCTGTAGATGTCGTTGGGCTCGCGAAGCACGCCGTGCCCCGTGGAGAAGCCGCCGTGGAACAGCTCCAGCAGGTCGATCTGACAGCAGGTGGTGGTCAGGGTGTAGAAATCCAGGTCATGGATATGGATGTCGCCGTCCCGGTGCGCCTGCGCATGCCGGGGGTTGAGCACATACATCTCATAGAACTGCTTGGAGCCTTCCGAGCCAAACTTGAGCATGCTGCCCATGGCGGTATCGCCGTTGATGTTGGCGTTCTCGCGCTTGATGTCCGAATCGATGGCATCCTTGTAGGCGATGTCCTCGAAGATCTTCATCAGTCGGGTGTTCATCTCGCGCACGCGGCTGCGCTCCGCGCGGTAGAGGATGTAGCTCTTGGCCGAGCGCACGAAGCCGCGCTCGATGAGCACGCGCTCCACCACGTCCTGCACCTGTTCCACCGAAGGCACCGCGGGCAGGTTCTCGTCCCGCTCAATCTCCCGCACCACGGCCTGCGCCAGCTCCTGCGCCGTTTCCTGCGACTTCTGGCTGCCGCTGGCCATAAAGCTCTTTTCGATCGCCTGTTCGATTTTTTCCTGATCGAAGGGAACAATGCGCCCGTCGCGCTTTTTAATGGATGTAATCATATCCCTGACGCCTCCATAAATTGTTACACCATGTGGGGGCCGCTTTTCTCCCCGAAACTGGGATCTTTTGAGCGAGCACCACCATTATATTGTGCTCAAATCACAAAGTCAACACTAAATATTGATTTTTAGAATGTAATATCTGGTAATTTTGAGCCGTTTTTCGTTGTCGAAAAGCGCGGTATTCCGCGAAAATACATGGTTTTGTAACATTTTCCACATGGTTTTCCATGCCCAAAAAAACTTTCCCACAGCTTTTCCTCCTGCTGTGGAAAGCCCGTGAACCCTTTATGGAAAAACCATGGAAAACAGCGCCGTTTTCCATGGCTTTTCCTCGCTTTCGCGCACGCGTTTTCCTCGTTGGCCTCGCAAACAGGCGGCATAGTCTTAAACAATCCGCGATTTTCCTCCGCTACCGCCCCATCACCCGCGCCATGAAGTCTCCGATTTCCTCCCAGGCCTCGCGGCTCTCGGGCAGCAGGTCCAGCGATCCCTGAAAGACGTGGAACATTCCCGGATAAACCGTAAACGTGCAGTCCACGCCGTGGGAGACGGCGTTGTCGTAGACCATCTGGCTGTCGCTGAGCAGGACCTCCAGCTCGCCCGCCTGCAGCAGCATGGGCGGAAAGCCCGCATAGTCGCCGAAGCTGGGCGAGAGATACGGCGTCTGGGCGTTGAGCCCGTCGGGATAGGTCGTATCCACCCCCACGGGCGTCACGCCGTCCCACTGGCCTTTCTCCAGCCCGAAGCTGGGGTCGATCGTCGCGTTTTCCAGGTGCGACGGCCCGGAGTTGCTCAGGTCCGCCCACGGCGACATGGCGACGATGCCGGCGGGCAGCGCCTCTCCCTCGTCCCGCAGGCGAAGCACGAGGGAAAGCGCCAGGTTGCCGCCCGCGCTGTCGCCCACCACAAAGATGTGATCGGCCGCGTAGCCCGCCGTCCCGGTCAGGTACGTCCAGGCATCCATGGCGTCGTTCTGCTGCGAGGGATAGGCGTACGCGGGCCAGAGGCGGTAGTCGAGCGTATAGACCCGTCCCCCGTCCGTCAGGCCGCTGTATTTGACCGCCATCAGGCGGTACAGATCGTTGAGCCCGCCCACGAACGCGCCGCCGTGGAGCTGCAAAACAGCCCAGTCATTTTGCCCTTCCAGCGGGGAGAGGACCTCCATGGCGCTCAGGGGGAGCTGTATGGTCTCCAGCGAATACTCCTCCGGCACATGCCACACCGTCATATCCAAAACGCCCGCGGCCTGTTCATCCGCGGTCAGGTGCGTAAACAGCCACACCGTGCCCCCGCCGATCTGCCCGGGAAGGGACACGTCCCAGCGCGGGCGGCTGAGCGAAAGCCCCGCATAGGCCGACAAAAAGGCCAGCGTGAAGCACACGGGCGCATGCCATCCGCGCCAGAAGCGGCTTCGGCGGATGGCGGTCAGGCCCACGAAGGCCGCCGCCGCAATCGCCCAGCCGTACCAGTGGGCGCGGATGGCCAGAAGGCAATAGAAAACGGGCACGAAGATCATCAGCGTCATCACGTAGAAGCGCCTGGGAACGCGCGGCCGGTTCCGTTTCTCGCTCATGGGGCCTCCTTGGGCGCGGCGAGCAGCCCCGTCACCCCGCCAAAGGCGCGCATGCGCACGCGCAGCGCGTCGGCATCCGGCAGGGTGGTCCGCACCAGCGCATGAAACGCCGGGGAATGATCGGGGTGTACGATATGGGCCAGCTCGTGCACGATCACATAATCGCACAGCTCCATGGGGCAGTGCATCAGCGCCGAATTCAGACGCAGCCGTCCGTCGGCGCTCATGCTGCCCCAGCGCCGGCGCGCCGCCGTATAGCTTATGCTCCGCACGGAAAGCCCCATGCGGCTTTCCCACAGGCGAACGCGGGGCGTGAGCACCTCCCCGGCGCGGCCCCTGCGCCAGTCGCGCAGGCGCCTGAGCCGGTCGCCCTCGCGCGGCACCAGAAGCCAGCCGTCAAAGTCGGCGCAAAAGGGCAGGTCGCATGCCGCCAGCCTCAGCTCCCCGCCCAGCCAGGGAAGTCTTGCGCCCTCCACGGGCGAAAACGGCGCGCGCGGCGTCCGCTCCGCCTGTTTTTTGAAAATCCATTCCCGCTTTTTGAAGATGAACGCCTCGATCTCGCTGTGCGCCATCCAAAACGGCGCGCGCGCAACAAGCGCACCCTCGCTGTCCACGGTCAGCATCAGGGTGCGCCTGTTGGAACGGATAAGCCGGTACGGTATCTCCATCCTTTGATCCCCCAGGGGAACATCAGTCATAGTTCATGCCGGGATAGTAGCAGGCCGTGCGCACAAAGGTCGCTCCGCAGCTCGCCGCCAGCAGGCGCTGCTGCTCGTTGCGGCGGATGACGTCCGCCTCCACGTGATTTACGCCCTTTTCCGCCAGGATCTTCATGCCCGCCGCGATGAGCGACTTGGCCAGCCCCAGCCGGCGGTAGCTGGGCGACACGTACAGGCCGATCAGCTTGGCGGCCTGCCCGTCCCCGGTAAAGGCGATCTCCCCCACCACCTCGGGGCCGCGGCTCATATAGAGCGCCATGAAATGCGGGAAGCTCATATAGCGCTTAAGCATGGCCGGCGACCACGCATCCAGGCGGTAGGTGTTCATGCGCATGAGAAACGCCTGCATCTCCGCCGGGTCATTCATGGGCACATAGCCCATGTCATAGCCCATGGGCGCCGCCGGGCGCGCGTTGGGAACGCCCAGCGCCACCACGTCCAGCGCGTCGTTGGCGTCAAAGCCGCTTTCCATATAAAAGGCCATCATGGGCGTATCCTGCGGACTGACCTGGGCAAACAGCCTGGCCGGCCACTGCGGCGTCTGCTCGCGCAGCTGCTGCGCGCGGGCCAGCAGCGCGCCCATGAGCATGTCCCGGCCGGGGCCCTTGGAGCGGATGCTCATGAAGAGGTTGATGGGCCGGTCGGGAAACAGGTAGGGGTGATAGGTATGAATCACAAACCCGTCCGCGACGGTCATATTCGCGCTGTCGGCCACATAAAAGGTGTTCTCTGGCGGCAGGCCGTTCACGCTTTGCGGAGGGTGGAACACGTGCATGAGGTTCGCTCATCCTTTCCAAAACGGCCGCGGGGGCAGTTCGCTTCCATAGTACGATTTATTGTACCCCAATTCGTCAAGATATGCAAGGGCGGCCCCCGGGACATTCCCCGTATTTTCAGGCACAGCTCCCTTGAAATATTTGCTTTTTGGTATTAAATAGGATGGTGCTGGAATGTATCTTGCACAGACGTTAATATAGAGGGGTTTTTGTTTTGAAAAAGGGGTTTACGGGTGTGATGGCGGCAGTTTGCCTGCTGATTCTGACATTGCTGCCGGCGGGAGCCTTTGCCGAAAGCGTTACCTTCGAATATGGCGAGGGTAAAAGCGAAGGTCATCTGTTGTGGGATGGCGATCAACTGATTCTGGACGTCTCCTCCGGCGATAATATGCCGGAAGCAATCACTTTTGATCTAAAGGGAAACTCGGGTTCAACCGTAACCATACGCCTCAAGGACGACGTGAAATTCTCCGATATCTCCGTGTTGAATGAGAAAGGATCTTTTAATTACCCTGCAACCATCCAATTTGTCAGGGGGGGATGCGCAGCCGCATCAGGTGCAGGTGACCAACTTGTCCGGCGTTTGTGCCAACAATGATAAGCTAATTGTTGGCTCCGGCATCGAGATGACCGTCAACTATATCAGCCTGGGCGAAAGCGCCAACGCTGATTCCCACCTGACCCTGGAGGAGGGTGCCAAACTGACCTTTGAGCCAGATCCTTCTGCCTTGTTCATCAGCGACATTACGCTTGACAACGGAGCGGTCCTTACCAGCCATTCCACACTTTATGAAGGTAACCCTAAAACAATAACTTTCTCTAATAAAACAGCCTCAGCAAATGAAAAGTTCATTGTTGATGCCTCCCCCTCCCCTGCTGTCATTTTGAATAGTAACAATCCTTCTTTGTCCTGGCTTGACGATCTGATGGACCAAAATGACTGGCATATTGACTCCTATTCCGGCGGCGGTTGCACCCTTTATGATGAAAGCGACAAAATTGTAACCTCCTTTACTGTTTATAATCATAGCCACAAGCCCCAACTTGAGGGCGCTAAGAAACCCACCTGCACCGAGGCCGGCTATAGCGGCGACCTGGTTTGTACCTCATGCGGGGAGCTTATCAAAGAAGGCGCCACCATTTCTGCATTTGAGCATAACTATGAAAATGGCAAGTGTACCATATGCGGCGCGCTTGACCCAGATGCGCCAACGCCCAGGCCATCCGTAACGCCCACGCCGTCCATCACCCCCACGCCGTCCATCACCCCCGCGCCCTCCGCAACCCTCGTTCCATCCGCAACCCCCATGCCGTCTGTAACCCCCACACCGTCCGTAACGTCCGCCCCGCCTTCTACCGGCGACGCGGCTCCGCTGGCGCTGTGGCTTTCGCTGCTGACGATTACAGGCGCGTGTCTGATCCTTGCCGCCGTACACATGAGACGTCACAGCCGCTGATCTTCTGCCCCCCATCGCCCCGCGAAGCCATTTCGCGGGGTTTTTTCACGCATATATCCCCCCCTCGCCGAAGGTTGCATTTCCGCGCGAAGTTTGTTACAATACAAATCAGTCGTCATCAATCGCGGAGGATAGGGCTGCCATGTTCAACATCGGTTTTTCCGAACTGATTCTGATCCTGCTGGTCGCGTTCGTCATCGTAGGTCCCAGGGACCTGCCCAAGGTGGCGCGCGCGCTGGGCCGGGGCGTCAGAAACCTGAAGCGCTGGATCGACGAATTCAAGGAGGAGACCGGTCTGGACGAAGCCATCGACGAGTTCAACAAAACCTCGCGCGACCTGGAGCGCACCTTCAAGGAGGCCGACCCGCGTCCGGACTTGAAAAAAGCGCGCGACGACGTGAAAGGCGCGCTGGAGGACGCATCCAAAGCCGCGGAGAAAACCTTGAAAGATCAACCCCAACAGGAGGAATAGCTTATGCGCATCGGTATTACGGAAATTCTGGTCATTCTGGTCATCGTGCTGGTGGTGTTCGGCGGCGGAAAGCTGGCGGGCGTCGGCAAGGCGCTGGGCCAGAGCATCCGCGACTTCAAAAAGGAAGTCAAGGCCGACGATGAGCCCGCCAAGAAAGAGGAGGACAAGGGCGGGGACGCCAAGTAAGCCTCTATGAACACGGATAAAAAACAGGCGATTTCGGCCCATCTCAAAGCCATCCGCCGGATGCTGATCGTCTCTGTCGCGGCGGTGGCGGTGCTGTTTGTGTTGTTCTTTTACCTGCTGTGCGGGCCGCTGGTGGACTTTGTGCTGGCGCCTGTGCGGGCGCGCGGCATCGAGGTCATCACCACCAGCGTGTCCGAAGCCCTGATGATGCAGTTTAAGGTATGCCTGATCGCGGCGATCATCGCGGGCATGCCGGTCATCATCTGGCAGGTGTGGATCTTCGTTTCCCCCGCGCTCTACCCGCAGGAGAAGCGGCTTTTTGCCACGCTGTTCTTTGTGGCGCTGCTTTTGTTTGCAGGCGGCGTGGTATTCTGCTACTGCCTGGTGTTCCCCATGGCCATCGACCTGTTCTGGTCCGCAGCGGACGGGGTGGCTTCCACGCTGTGGTCGGTCAAGGAATATTTCAACTTCGTTTTGTCCTTCGTGCTGCCCTTCGGGCTGATGTTTGAGCTGCCCGTGGTGGTCTACATGCTGGCGCGGCGCGGGCTGGTGACCTATGAGAAGCTTGCCCGTTCTCGCAAGTACGTGATTCTGGTCATCGCCGTCATCGCCGCCATCCTGACTCCGCCGGACGCGGTCAGCCAGTGCATGCTGGCCATCCCGATGATTCTGCTCTATGAGGTGGCCGCGCAGCTGGCACGGCTGGTCAAGCCCAAAAACCTTTCCCAAGCGCAATAAAGGCAAAAAGAACCGCCGCGTTTCCATGACGGAAGCGCGGCGGCTGTTTTGTTCCGTTTATTTCACCTGAGACAGCGCGTCGTTGACGGCCGCGATCAGAGCCTCGGAGGTCTTGGTCGCGCCAGTGACCGCGTCCACGCTGGTGGACTGGGCCGCGATGATGGCCTCGGGGATCTGCGCGAAGGCGGGATCCGACAGGCCGGCGGTCTCGTTGTGGCTGAGAACCTCGATCTTGGCGATCTTCTCTCCGTCCATGGTCACCTTGACCTTGATCTCGCCGCCGATTTCGCTGGTGCCCACGCCGATGTACTCGTTCTCGCCCAGGGTCTCCTCCTCGGCGGGCGCCTCCTCCACGACGGGAGCGGCCTCGAAGCCAAAGTGGATGTTGAGCAGTTCGATGGTCTTGACCGCCACCTCGGCGCTCAGGCCGGCGCAGCGGGCCAGACGGCCGGGATCGCTCATGGCGTAGCCGGTGGCTTCCATGTACGCGCCCACGGAATCGGAGCACAGCACGGAGTTGGCGACCGTGGTGATGGACTCAATCTCGGGCTGATAGCCGGGGAAGGGCTCAACCTTGTACCACTCATAGAGCTGGTCGCGCAGGGCGCGAGCGTCCTCCGCCTCGCAGAACAGGCCGATCACCGCGCAGGCGCCGCCCAGCGAGCCGCACAGGGACGCCACGCCATAGCCGGCCGCGCCGTTGGCAAACATCTTGCCGTTAAGCACATTGTAGGGCGCACCATAGGCCTCGCCCATGGTCTCCATGATGCCGGCGAACACCGCCGCACAGCAGCCGCCATGGGAGTAGAAGCAGTCATAGGTGTGCTTGAGGACGGCGTCCTTGTCCACCTGCTGGTAGGTCCAGGGATAGGCGGGCGCTTCGGCCGTCTCGGCCAGCGCGGGCTTGAGCACGGCGGGAATGGCCGTCAACGCGGCCGCGCCCAGCACGCCTTTGCCCGCGGCGCGCAGGAATTCACGGCGGGTCTGTTCAATGGGCTTCATACGAAATAAACCTCCTTGCTTTATTGGGACAATGTCCCCCCTCATGGATTGTCCAACTACGGTAACTATACCGCATTGCGCAAGGATTGTCAACCTCATTTACCCGGCGGAAACGAAGAACCATATCGCGTAGACCGCCGCGGCCAGCCCCGAAAAAAGCCCCATATAGCAAACCAGCCACCCGGAGCGCCGGGCGCGGTCCCGCCGGAAGGCAAGGCCCAGCGCGCACAGCAGCAGCGCCGGGGCGACGTAGCGGAAATTGAAGCTGCTCAGATAGGGATAATCCAGGCAGAACTTGAGATAGTTGGCCGCCAGCACCACGCCGTACATCCCCAGAAACGCCGCCGAAAGCCCCGACAGGCCGGCGGGGCGCCTAAACAGCGAGCGCACCAGCAGCACGATTCCCAGGACGAGCAGCCCGGCAAAGAGGGCCATCAGGAAATAGGAGACGTACCACATCGGCGTTCCGGTTTCAAACAGGGACAGCTCATCAAAAACAGCGGTTTTGAGCGTCTGCATCCACACGTTGTGATCCGTCCGCCGAACGCCCGTATAAAACAGCGTGTGCCGGGCATCCCATCCAGGGATTCCCAGGCGCTGCCACAGGGACAGATGGCCCACATAGATGGTTTCGGCAGGCAGGCGAACATAGTTGAGCGGCAGCTGGAACGAAATCAGGTGGTATACGGGCCAGGCCACCGCCGGCGGCACGCTGACGGCCAGGAACGCCGCGAACTGCCCCACATAGCGCTTCCATCGCCCAAGGTCACGGAAAAACGCGACTGCAAACACCACTGCCACGCACGGGATGAGCAGCGCGGCGGACAGCTTGGACGCCATGCCCGCGCCCAGCGCCGCGGCCGCGCCCAGGATGTCGCGCATGCGCCGCGTGCGCTCCCAGCGCACGGTGAAGAGGATGCAAAGCAGGATGCAAAGGATGGTGAGGATGTCGTTGTTGAGCGTCGCGCCCAGAATCCACAGCGACGGCTGGAACGCCATCGCCAGCGCGCCCACGTGCACGCCGCGCTCCCCGATGCCCAGAAAGCGCATCAGGTCCACCGCCACAAGGGGGCACGCCGCCGCAAACACGAGCGTCACCACCTGCAGGTTTTCCAGCGCCACGCCCTGGGGAATCCCCAGCCACAGGTTGAGCTTCATGAACCCCGCCTGAATGAGGTGATACAGCGGCGGATTGTAAAACACGCTGAAACCGTCCAGCCAGGGGTTCATGTCGGGCAGCGTCCCGTTTTCCACGATCCAGGCGATATAGCCCAGATGGCCGTCCGGCTTGGCCTCGCCGCTGAAATCGGCGCTGTAGCTGGCCAGATCATGCCAGCTGAAATCATGCGGAAGCTGAAGGATGAAGCACAGTCCGGCCAGAAATCCGCCCGCGAGAATCAGCGAGGTACAGGCGCGCTCCGTCCACCGCCCGCCGGTGCGAAGCCGCGCGGCCAGGGCCAGCCACACCAGCGGCAGGACGGCGCAGGCCGCATCCGCGCCATCCATGGAGACGGCGGCGGTATTCAGCGCCCAGGCGCCCAGCCCGGCCAGGAGCAGCCCTCCATACCTGCGAAACTCTTTTGTGGCAACGGTCACGGCGGCGCCTCCTTTCCCGGCCTCACAGGCCGCTTGTCAGACAGCCCCGCCCCCAAAGGGGGCGGGCACAGTTTGTCGAAAAAGTCCGCCCACGGCGGCCTTTTCCGCCAGATGCTTAAGAAATGTTTGCGCCCAGGGGCGCAAACTCCCCGCCCGCCCGGCACCGGA
>CALVKX010000055.1 GCA_944333375.1 uncultured Eubacteriales bacterium | reverse complement strand
GGCTTTTAAAGCCGCTGATGAAAAAGCGCTGGTTGACGACCATGATGAGCCCGGTTAAAAGCAGCTGGAAGATCGCCTGCGCCATAGGGTTGTGCGCAAGGAAGGCGGGCAGGGGCCAGCCCCACATCATGTGGCCCATGGACAGATACATCAGCGCAGCCAGAAAAACGAGCGACACCCACAGCCGCCGCCGGAGCGCGGGCGTCTCGTGGTCTGCCAGCGGGTCGTCGTCCGCCGCCGCCGCGGGCGCGCCCTTGAGGCTCGCGCCGTAACCCGCCGCCTCCACCGCCGCGATCACGGCTTCGTCCGCGGCCGCGCCCTCCACGCCCATGCTGTTGGTCAAAAGGCTCACCGAGCACGCCGTGACCCCCGGCACCTTTGAAACGGCCTTCTCCACGCGCGCGCTACACGCCGCGCAGCTCATGCCGGTCACCTGGTACTGTTTCATCTGCTTCCTCCCAAATCCCTCAGCGCATCAGCCTGCGCAGGGTGTCCATCAGTTCGTCGATGATCTCGTCCTTGCCCTCGCGGATGTCGCGCGCCACGCAGGTGCGGATGTGCTGCGCCAGCAGCTCCCGGCTGAAGGCGTTCAGCGCCGCGTTGGCAGCCGCCGCCTGGGCCAGGATGTCCGGGCAGTAGGCGTCCTTCTCCAGCATGCCCCGGATGCCGCGGACCTGTCCCTCGATGCGATTGAGGCGGTGCACCAGACTCCTGTATTCCTCCGGGGTGCGTTCCCGGGTTCTGTGACAGCAGGCAGGCTTGGGGTCCATGGAATCCCTCCGTTCCGACTCATATACCCATATGGGGTATATAGAGCATATACCCATATGGGGTATCTGTCAAGGGGAAACATGAACGAATTGTAACGTTTTTTATCGTTCGTTGACTTGGGGACTTTTCTGCCTTATAATAACAACATGAAAACGAAAAGAAGAATTTGTTTTCAGCCGCGCGACTGCGCTTTTCTTTTGAGGTTGCTGAAAACAAAATCCAGATTTTGTTTTCAAGTCTCCCGGAGAGGGGATGGGGCCATGGCCATGAGCGCTCTTGGAAAAAAGCTGATGCGGGACATGCGGCGCTCCGGCATGCAGTTTTTTGCGATCGTGATGCTCTGCTCCCTGGGCACGTTTATGTTCGCGGGCCTGGACGGGACGGCGCGGCTGGCGCAGGGAACGGTGGACTACTATTTTGAGGAAAACAACCTGGCGGATTTCTGGGTGAGCGTGCCCAGCGCGGACCGGGACACGCTGGAGCGCATCCGCGCCATCGAAGGGGTCGCGGACGTATGCGCGAGGGCCACGGCCGAGCTGGAATGTACCTTGCCCGGCGAGCCGACGCTCAACGTGACGGCGTATGACGGTCCCATGCGCATCAACGTGCCGCTGGTGGAGGAGGGCGAGGCGCTCTCGCAGACGGACGCGCGGGGCTGCCTGATCCAGGCGGGCTTTGCGCGGGTGCACGGCATCGGCGTGGGCGACCGGGTGAGCGTCAAGCTCTCGGGCCAGGAGTACAGCTTCGTCGTGCGGGGCGTGGTCTACAGCCCGGAGTTCATCTGCGTGACCGACGGCGTATACCCCAACCCCGAGCAGTACGGCTACATCCTCATCAACACCTGCGGCATGCCGAGCCTGCCCCTGACGCAGGTGCTGGTGAGCCTTTCCGCGGACGCGGACGCCCAGGCGGTGGAGAAGGCCATCGAGGCGGCGCTGCCCACGGCGCTGGTGGTCAACCGGCGGGCGCACCAGAGCACCGCGAGCGCCCAGAGCAACGCCGAGATGTTTTCCAACCTGACCCTGGTTTTTCCCCTGATCGCCTACGCGGTGGCGGCGCTTATCGTGATGACCACCCTCACGCGCATGATCGACAACCAGCGTCTGCAGCTGGGCACCCTCAAGGCGCTGGGTTATCCGTCGCGGCGCATCCGCGGGCACTACCTGGCCTACGCGATATGGCCGTCGCTCATCGGATCGCTCCTGGGCGTTTTGGCGGGCCATGCGCTCCTGCCCAACGTGATCTGGGCGCTGCTGCTGGGGCAGAACGAATACCCCTACAAGCGCTATCCCGCCGTCTCCCTGGCGGCGTGGGCCATGGTGGCGCTCACCGTGGTCATGAGCGTGCTCATCTGCCTCTACACCTACCAAAAGAGCGCGCGGGAGACCACCGCCGAGCTCCTCAGGCCCAAGCCCCCCAAGGCGGGCCGGCGCATCCTTCTGGAGCGCGTGGGCTTTCTGTGGCGGCGCTTTAGCTTCAATACCAAGATGATCGTGCGCAACCTCATGCGAAACCGCATGCGCACCGTGATGTCCTTTGTCGGCGTGCTGTGCTGCAACGCGCTCATCATCGCCTCCCTCGGCCTTCAGGACTCGGTCAACGCCCTGGCGGAAAACCACTATACCAAGGCCCTTTGCTATGATGTGCGCGCGGAGCTGACCTCCCAGGCCGACAGCGCGGACAGCTACCGCCGCCGTCTGGACGCGGAGGGCGTGGAGTGCATCATGGAAAAATCGCTCAGCGCCCGTTCGGCCGCCCAGAGCCGCACCACGCTTCTGACCGTGGTGGAGGCCGGACAGACGATGCTGCGCGTGGGCAAAAACGAGACGCTGGTGGAGATCCTGCCGGGCGGGGCGGCCATCACCGAGAAGCTGGCCCAGACGCTTGCGGTATCCGTGGGCGACACGCTGGAGCTGTTTTTCCCCGGCGACGACGTGCCGGCGCGCGTGACGGTGACGCAGATCGTCTTCAACAGCGTCTCCCAGGGCCTGTATATGGAGAGCAAGACCTGGGAAAGCCTGCGCAAGGGCGCCTTCACGCCTACGGCGATTCTGCTGAGCCAGCCCACGCAGACCTGCCTTGACGAGCTGGATGCCATGGAAGAGGTGGATAAGCTGACGTGGCCCGTGGACCAGGCGCAGGAGCTGACGCAGATGCTGGATATGCTCGCCTCCATCTTCGCCATGATTACGCTGATCGCCCTGGCGCTCGCTTTTGTGATCTGCTACAACATGGGATTGATGAACTTCTCCGAGCGCACCCGCGAATACGCGACCCTCAAGGTCCTGGGCTATCATCAGCGGGAGATCCGGGGGCTGATTATCGGGGAAAACAACATCGTAAGCCTCCTGGGCGTGCTCTCGGGCATCCTGCCCGGCATCGGCCTGACGGGGCTGGTGCTTCGCGTGTGCGAATCGGAGACGCTGGCCTACCCCAGCCGCCCGGCGGTGCTCTCGGTAGTGCTGGCAAGCGTGGTAACGTATGTGTTCAGCCTCCTCATCCAGCTCCTGCTCACGCGCAAGGTGCGCGGGATCGACATGGTGGAGGCGCTCAAGTCGGTGGAATAACCGCCGCGACGGTGACAAGGGGGGAAACCATATGCCGCAGGCTTTCACGCAGGAACAGATGGAGCGCATCCGCCGCCGGCTCTTTGAAAGCGCCTGCCGCCGCGCGGTGAGCCAGGATGCGCGCAGGATCTCGCTGGAGCAGCTCACCTCGGACGCGGGCATCTCCAAATCCACGTTCTACAAGTTCTTTGACAGCAAGGAGCAGCTCTTTTTGCAGGTTGGACTGCACTTTGAGATGCTCATCGTGGGTGAGGCGGAGCGGGCGCTTCGTCAGTCGCCGGGCCTGAGCAGCCGCGAGCGCACCGCGGCGGCGGTCAATGCCGCCTTCGACCGGCTGGCCGAGCTCAACGTCATGCGCTTTCTCAAGGAGGACATGCCGCAGCTTGTGATGCAGTTTGCCTCCGGCGAGGCGATGGAGCATTTCCGAAGCATGTCGGCGAGCATCCTGGAGTTGCTCAAGCGCGAGGGCATCACCTTCAACGTCTCCGATGAGATGGTGGGCTCCATCATCCACATCCTCTACCTCTCGGTGCAAAACGCGCGGGAGCTCACCTGCTACGCCGAGGCCCTCCGCGAGCTGGTGCTGGGCGTCTGCGACCGCATCGTGGCCTAGAAGGCCTTCGGGCCCTTCCTATTGCCCAATAAGGGATTTCCGTCGGCCTAAGGAGCTGGTTTGCCAGCTCCTTTTTGATATGGCGTTCATTGGTTTCGGCAATCTGTATGATTTCCAGCTTTTTTTCTGTGGATTTGAGGAGAAATATGGAATTTCCGAATACCTTTATCCGTTTATATTTGTGCATGGACAGGAGGAATGAAAAAATGAGAAAAAAGAGGATTGGTTCCTTGCTGTTGGTTTTGTTTGTTCTCCATCTGATTCCTAATATCGCCTTTGGAAAAGAAAATTCCTTTAATCATATAACGAAAGAAGACGTCGCTGCGGCGTTTCCCGGGTACACGCTCCGATCCTTTGGATCGTATAACCCGGAAGATGAGGTGTATGCATGCTATAGCCGCATTGATAACGGAAAGCTGTATGTTAAAAGAGCAATAATTTTCCCGCATTTGGAACAACCGATTGTCAGCGACTTAATTCCCGTTCCGCTATCGCATACGCTGCTCGAAAGAATAAATGACGATGATTTTGACTCGTTGCTTTCGATTCAAAGCGGGGATTCCCTCTTTAAAGTCGAAGACGCGCTTAATACGGATGTCGTTCCAGTCACCAACCACATTCTTGCCGCCGTCCTGCAGGCGCAGGCTTTAATCCTTTTGACGGAGGATGCAAAGGGGATTCGTTATATTGAAGTTGTCACTGAAACAGACGGGGAATATATGGTTTCTACCTCTCCGAAGATGCCCGATGATTTGTGGCTCAACGTTTACAACTCTGGGGATGGCGGAATCTTCTTAGAGTGGAATGACCAGGAAAATTGCGCCATATATACGCTACACAGCGATGGAAACTGGTATTTAAACTGGGCTCAGGTTCGGAAAGATCAGTATTTCGATTTCTCTGTCTTTTTCTTTGGGGCTTGTGATGAGACGGTGAATCCCGGTACAACGGACGGTATTGCGATTGGCAGCTTTATCAACAGCGCTCTCCTTGAGGCCCGTCTGGATGCATTGCCGGGCAATCAAGACGAACTTTGCCGTGCCTTAAACCGCGAACATTGGGCAGTGGTTCACTCGATCAACGAATCGGCGCAAAGCACCCTTTATGAAAGTCAGAATTCCAACTCCACAATCGTTGGAGAAATATTCACAGGCACACCCGTTCAGATCCTTGGCTCATCAAACGAATGGTGCCAAGTCATGATTGGCCTTGATGGAAATCTTACTGGATGGATGAATAAGAATCAGCTCGTATTTGGTGATGATATGGATAACGTATCTTGCCGTTTTCCGCAAAAAGTTCTGATGGACGAATACGATCCTGATGCCTTTCTTTCCTCAAATGTCGGGCTTTCTATCCTGGGGGATATTTGGATAATCGGGACGATTGGCGATGAGTGTTATGTTGTTTTATCTTCTCTGGGAGAGACAGCGATTGCGCCGCAAAAATGGTTTTGGGACGGGCGGGGATAAAATCCAATCGGCTTCAAAAAAAGGGAGGGATGGGCTTGAAACGGTTGCGGGATCGGACGCTGTTCTTGGTCATTGCATTATACATGTTGTGTATCCCTACGCAATCACTTGCCGGGACAAAGGCGCTCCTGACACAAGCTCAGGCAAGGAGCTTTGCGCTGGGCTTCTGTTCCGGCCCTGATGTAGCCCTGTGCACGGAAAAGGACCGCTGCTCCGTCATCAGGCAGGACGACCTGTGGCGTTGCGATATCAGCACAGGGGATGCCGGCTGCGTTTCCCTTCTGTTTGACGATTCGGGCAGGGTCATTCAACTGCTCTGCGACCGTTATCCTGCCGCTTCGCTTGACGGCGTATCCCTGGCATCCGGCCTTTCCTCCTTGCCCAAAGAGGAATCCGACGCGATCAACGCCATATGTGACCGGCTGTTTCCGGGCGATATCTGGTGTGCGGGAGACGTCATCGGATGCAAGGACGGAACATACACTTTGGTTGGCGACGGCTTTCATTCAACGCTGACATTTTATTTCATCGTGAGGTTTGACGCTTCGCCCCGGCTTGTGGGGTTTGGCGATCTGCGGCATCCCGCGGGCCGGTACGGTCCGTATTTGTCGCGCGAAGAGGCTTCGCACATTGCGCGGGAAGCCATTCTTCGGACCTGTCCGGCAGCGGACGGCGTTGATCTGAACATCACGCAGGCCGAGTTTGTGACGGCTGAAGGGTACTTCAACAAGGAGCCGGTCGATACGCCTTTCTGGTTTATTGTCTTTAACGACGGCACCCCTGAATTCTATGAGGTATGCATCGACGCGAAAGAGGGCGATGTCATGGAATTGCTGGACGTAAATGCTGGAGGCAGGGGATGATTGCACAAAGAGGCTTTCGCTATTCCGACAGCCCTCGGCGTGTCGGAAAAGTCCGCCTACTTTCTCGCAAATATCGGCGTTCTGTACGCGGCCGGCGCTCGCCGCGAAGATTGAGGTTGCGGACCTGGGGCCCTCCAAACCTCCCGGAAAGGGATTGTCAGCAGCCGCCATGAAGGCGGCTTCGCCTTTTGTATGCCTATTGTTACAAATCTGCCGGCGGGAAAAGGCAGCGATGTGGGAAGAAAACCCAACCTTTCTGCGTTTCATAGGAGTGAGCGCTTCAAAACGCGCCTGGGCGCGTACAAGGAGGAACGCAAATGATTCGCAGGGGTTTTCTCAGAGGATGTGCGCTGGCGCTTTGCGTGGCGGCGCTGCTCTTTCCCGTTGCCGCCTCGGCTGCGGCGGTTGTGGATGCAGACATCGGCTATGAGGGAGCCATTACGTTTGTGCGCACGCTGCCCGTCAATGTGCGCATCACCAACAGCGGCGCGGACGCGTCCGGCTGTATCGCCGTGGATGTTAACCGCAGCCAGAGCGACTATGATCGGTACGAATGGCCGTTGTCCATCGCCGCGGGAAGCACGCTGGAGGTGCGCCTGCCCGTGGTGCTGACCCAGCGGCAGGACCGCTATACCGTCAGCTGGATCGTGGACGGCGAGACGGTGGCACAGCGCGAGATCAGCCCCGAAAGCGTCATCGACCCGTCCTCGTTGATCGTGGGCCTGCTGGGCGGCGACGCAGGGCAGAGCATCTCCCTTGTCGTCAGCAAGGCGGCCGATCCCCTCTCCCGGGGAGAATCCTGGGCCGTGGTTGCGCTGGACGCGGAGTCCTTTCCCGCGGACGTGGAAAGCCTGCGCTTTTTCGACATCCTGGCCGTGGACGGCTTTGACATGAGCGTGCTGTCCCAGGAGCAAAAGGGTGCGCTGGATGCGTGGCTCAGGGAAGGCGGCGTGGCGATCGTGGGGGGCGGCGCCAGGGCGGCGGAGAATTTCCCCTTCTTTTCACAGTACACGGGCATCGCGGCCGGAGCGATCGAAAACGGCGGCGACATAACCGTGGAGCTCATGGACGAGCTGGGCTTCACCGGCTCGCCGCTGGGCCGGGAGGTCATGACCGTGGCCCTGGACGGCGCGTCCGGGAAAACCCTCGGCGAGCCGGCCCTGGTGGACGTCACGGCCGCAGAGCAAGGCTATGTAATTACCTCGGCCTTTGCGCTCACGGAAAAACCGCTCAACGAATGGCTTGGGAACAACGTGCTGTGGCAGCGCGTGCTCATTTCCTGCGCCCAGCTTCGCTATCGTGAGATGGTCCAGGCCCGCCAGAGCGGCGGCTATGTGCAGGAGAACCGCTCCTATGTCGATACCGGCATCACCAACCGCATCGGCGTAGAAAACACAGGCGCCGTGGCGCTGCCCATGGTGGTGATCGGCGCGTTTGTGCTGTTGGCCGGCTTTGGCGGCTACTGGCTGCTCAAACGCCTGGACCGGCGCGAGTGGATGTGGGCGCTCGTGCCCGCGCTGGCGGCGGCGGCCTCGCTGGCGATGTGGGGGATGAGCGTGTCGCTGCCCCTGCGCGAACCGATCGCCACATATTACACGATGATCGACGTCGATTCCAATGGCGCGCAGGACGGATATACCGCCGTCATGGCGGCCAAGGCCGGGCGCGAGGACATGACCGTGGGCGCCGCCAACGGCCGTGTGGACCTCACCGGCAGCATCTCCTATTATTACAGCAACGATCCCAATGAGCAGGAGCGCGCGGCGAACCTGCGCTATCGGTGCACCTACGGCCCCGTTACGACCATCACCTTTCCCCAGAACGGCTCGTGGAACTATGCCACCTTCATCGTGCGCGACATACCGCAGGAGGACCTCAGCGGCGTATCGGGCAGCTGTCGCTGGGAGGGAGAGAGCCTGGTGTGCACCGTGACCAACCAAAGCCGGATCGCGCTTGACGGTGGCGTGGTGTTCACCGGCCGCGGCTTTGCCACCACAGGCGACCTGCTGCCCGGCCAGACCGCCACCGTCACGCTCAGTCCCCTGCCCGGGGATACGCCCGGCGCGGACCTGAGCTGGGAAGAAATCGTCAGCGACGGTACGCTTCTGAGCGAGCGAAACGGGATGAATTATTCCTATTATGACTTCCAGGAGCGCTATGTGGCGCTGAACGAGAAGGAGCCCGGCAGCCAGGCGTACAACGACGCCTTCATCCGCCGGGCCATGCTCAACAACATCAGCTACAACAGCAATGAGGAGATGTTCCGCTTCGTGGCGTTCTCCGGGGAAATCGCCAAGCCTGCGCTGGAAATCGACGGACAGGCCGTGGAGCGCATGGCGGGCTGCGGGATGGTGAGCGTGGACCTGACGTATGATCCCGTCTCCCCGGACGGAAGCGTGCGCTTCCTGCGCGGAAGCTTCCCGGTCTACGCGGCGGCGGTGGACGGATCGGGACGGCCCGGCCTGGGCGCGCAGCTCGACCCGAACCAGTATCAGAGCTTCCCGCTGCTCATCGACCAGTTTTTCGCCTTTGACCTCAGCGCCCTGCCCGAGGGCTTTGCGATGACGGATATGGACATCTCCAGCCGCTACTCCTACTACTCCTACAGGATCAGCCTCTACAATGCCCAAACCCGCCAATGGGATGAGTTCAAGCGCTTTACCCTCGACAAAACCACGGGGCTGGGGACAGAGGAGATCTTTCCGCCGGAGCTTGCGAAATACATGCTGGATGGATTTTTGTACTGCCGATTTGAAAAACAGGACAACGAAGCCGATTACGCGGACATGGGCACGCCGATGCTGACGATGGAAGGGAGGATGGAATGATGCTGGTTCTCAATGAGCTTACGCGCTATTATGGCTCGTTTCTGGCGCTGGACCATCTGAGCATGACCATCTCCGACGGGGAGCTGCACGGCTTTGTGGGCCCCAACGGCGCGGGCAAGACCACGACCATGCGCATTTTGGCCACCCTGCTCAAGCCCACCGGCGGCACGGCGGTTTTGGACGGCGTGGACGTGGTGGCAAAGCCCCGCGAGATTCATCGCCTGATGGGCTATATGCCGGACTTTTTCGGCGTCTACGACCGGCTGAAAAGCTGGGAGTACCTGGATTTTTATGCGCGCTGCTACGGCTTTGGCTACAAGGAGCGCATGCATATGATCGACAGCCTTCTGGAGCTGGTCAACCTTCTGGACAAGCGCGAGAGCTATGTGGACGTCCTCTCCCGCGGCATGAAGCAGCGCCTGTGCCTGGCCCGCGCGCTCATCCACGACCCCCGCCTTCTGATCCTCGACGAGCCGGCCTCCGGCATGGACCCCCGGGCCCGGGCCGAGATGAAGGGGATTCTGCGGACGCTCAAGGAGCTGGGCAAGACGGTGCTGATCTCTTCGCATATTCTGCCGGAATTGTCGGAGATGTGCGATTCCCTCACCATCATCGACCACGGACGGCTGGTATTCTCCGGCTCGGTGGAGGAGCTGTCCAGGCACATGAGCGCAAACGCGCCCATCCGGGTGCGCCTGGCCGCCGCCGCGGACGCGGAGGCGGTGGAGGCGGCCGTCACGCTGGTGCGCCAGTATCCGGGCGTGACCGGCGTGGGGCGCGAGGAGGACAATGTGCTGAGCATAGACTTTGACGGCAGCGAGCAGCAGACCGCGGACCTGCTCAGGCAACTTGCGGCCGGGGCGCCCCTGGTGGACTTCCACCGTCCGCCCCTCAACCTCGAAAAGGTGTTCATGGAGGTGACGCAGGATGAATAACCCGATCCTGTCCTTCTCGGCCATCCGGCGCATGCGCTCGGTCAGGACGCCGGTGCTCATCACGCTCTACTCGCTGGCGCTCGCGGCGCTGGCCTATTTTACGGTATACGGGCGCTTCATGGGGGCGACGGTCACCGTCGGAGACATGCGCGCCAGCGTGGACGGCTATGCCTGCATCATCATTTTGCAGTTTGTCCTGCTGGTGCTGGTCGCGCCCGCCATGACCGCCGGCAGCATCAGCGGCGAACGGGAACGGCAGACGCTGGATCTTCTGATGGTCACCAACACCGGGGCGGTCAAGCTGGTCACGGGAAAGCTCCTGGAGAGCTTCGCCTTCCTGGCGCTGCTGGTGCTTTGCTCCCTGCCCATGCTCTCCCTGGTGCTGCTGACCGGCGGCGCGACGCTTGCGCAGGTGCTCGTCAGCGTGGGCTTTCTGCTGCTGGTGGCGCTCCTTGCGCTGAGCGTGGGCCTGTTTTGCTCCGCGCTGTTTGGGCGCACGGTTACATCCACGGTGGTCAGCTACCTGTCGGTGTTCTCCCTGGGCGCGCTGACGCTCATTCCCCTGTGGTACGATGTCAAGCGCATCGGCGACCTCTATGACGCCATGAACATCGTGGGTCAGCAGCTCCATATGATCGACTATACGCCCGTCTCCTTTACCGCCAATCCCGGACTGGGCCTGTTTTCCCTCGTGACCTCGCAGACCCAGATCTTCTCCGGCATGATGTGGCAGTTCAGCGACACCCTCGGCACCACGTACCAATATCTGCCCTTCGATTATTTCCTCCGCTGCAACATGATTTTCATGGCGGCGGCTT
>CALVKX010000054.1 GCA_944333375.1 uncultured Eubacteriales bacterium | reverse complement strand
CCCCAGGCGCCGCTGTCAGAGCGCTGCTGAAGCAAAATCTCACCCCGTTCATTTTCCACAATGACGGACGCGCCGCATTGCATCAAGGGGATATGCCCCACGCGCTTTCGCATGTCCATGATGTAATCACCCATGATTGTGTCCTCCTTGCAGTTGTTTCAAGCATTGCCATGACAACATGTAACATTGCCCGCGCGCCTGCGGACATGGTATACTTGCGCCGGATGACAGCTATGCGGAAAGGAGCCATCCCTGATGAAACGATTCTCCCTGCGGCC
The DNA here is from genome assembly GCA_944333375.1 of uncultured Eubacteriales bacterium. The sequence goes on along the minus strand of CALVKX010000054.1, from coordinate 10,673 downwards.
CAGGCGGCGGTTTGCGCTGCGCAGCCTGGCGCTGGCGTCGCTGATGTGGCTGGGAACGGGCATACAGGCCTCCCCCGGCCCCTTCCAGGCAACCGAGGCCTTTGCGGCCGCCTCCGGCGGCAAGCGTACCGCGGCCTACGTCTACGATCGTGCGGGCCTTGAGCTGCGCGACAGCGACGCCAAGCATCTCGACCAGCTCAACTACTCCTTCGCGCTCATCAAAAACGGCGAAGTCAGCGGCAGCCACTGGCAGGGCATCGACACGTTCAAGCGCTATGTGGAAAAACATCCGCATATCCTGCCGGTCCTGGCCATCGGCGGCTGGGGCGCGGATGGATTTTCGCAGGCCGCGTCCACTGCGGACGGCCGCAGACGCTTTGTGGACAGCACGCTGGTGCTCATGGAGCGCCACGGGTTTCTGGGCGTGGACATCGACTGGGAATACCCCGGTTCCTCGGCCGCGGGCATCGCCTCCAGCCCCAGCGACGGAAAGAACTTCATCCTGCTGCTCAAAGACCTGCGCGAGGAACTGGACCGCCTGACCGCCCAGGACGGAAAGCCCCGCATGCTGGCCGTCGCCCTGGGCGGCGACCCCTCGCATATCCGCAATCTGGATGTGCCTTCCATCGGCGCGCTGGCGGACCAGGTCAACCTGATGACCTATGATCTTCAGGCCCAGAGCATTGCCAGCCACCACACGCCGCTTTATACCTCCTCGGAAAGCTATGCGCACAGCACGGACCTGGCCGTGCGCAGCTATGTCGATGCCGGCATCCCCCGCGACAAAATCATGATCGGCGCGGCATTTTACGGGCGCAGCTTCACCCTCAAGAGCAGCTCCGAGGATCCTCTCTGGACCCCGGCCTCCAGCACGGGCAAATCCCTCACCTACGACCGGCTAAAGGAGGTGCTCGCCCGTGCGAAGACAGGCTTTGACGAACAGGCAAAGGCGCCTTATGCGACGGACGGCTTGACGTTTTGGACCTACGACGACCCGGTCTCCATCTATCACAAAGGCGCCTATGTCATGGAAAACGACCTGATGGGGCTGATGTGCTGGGAATATGGCGGCGATTCCAGCGGCGAACTCCTGGCCGCCATGTCCCGCAGCCTCGACGGTTCCTTTAGAGCGCAGCCTTAAGGGACGAAAGATCCACGTCCTGCTGGCCGCTGAGCGCCTCATAGAGCTTGCCAAGCACCGCCTTGGCCCCGCCGGGTACGTCGCTTTCGGCGTTGAGGGGCATGACGGGATCGTGCACGCTCAGGCGAAGCAAAAACCAGGCGCTGCCAAGCTCCCCGTTGATGTCAAAGGAGATGCGAACGCCCTCGCGGTTGTCGGGAGCCACGTGCCAGCCCTCGTGGCTGCTGGCGTAGTCCAGCACATATTCGATGATTTGGCGGGCGGCGGCGGCAAAATCCTCGCAGGTGACCGGCAGGCGGATCTCCGTGCTCTCCACGGGCTCACGCAGGCCGTCCAGGAGGGAGCTGAGGTCCTTGCCCTGCTGCTTCATCTGCATGGCCTTGATGAGCAGCACCGTCACCAGGTACATGCCGTCATCCAGGAAATGGTTGTCCCGCAGGGCGGCGTGCCCGCTCGTCTCGATGGCGAGCGGGCAGTCGATGCCCGCCTGATTGAGGCGCACGGCCTCGTCGATGACGTTGCGGTAGCCGCGCTTGTAGCGGTAATGCTCGCCGCCCCATTCCCGGATGAAATCCGAAAGGCCGGAGGAGGTGACCGAGTCGGTGACGATGGTGGCGCCGGGCGCCTCCTCAAGCAAAATGGCGCTGATGAGCGCAATGAGGCGATTTCGGTTGATCTCCTTGCCCGTATGATCCACGATGGCCGCGCGGTCGCAGTCGGCGTCAAAGATCACGCCCAGATCAGCCTCCGAGCGCTTGACCGCCGCAGAGATCGAAGCCATGGCTTCTTTGTTCTCAGGGTTGGGAATGTGGTTGGGGAAATGCCCGTCCGGCTCCAAAAACTGGCTGCCTTCGATCCACGCGCCCAGCTCCCTGAGCATATCGGCATAGAAGCCGCCCGCGCCGTTGCCGGCATCCACCACCACATGCAGGCCCAGAAGCGGCTTTTGGACCTCGGGGTCCACGCCGTTGATGATGAGCTGCTTGAGATGGTTCTGGTACGTGGGCAAAAACGGCGTGCTGACGATCTCGCCCGTGGCGCGCGGCGGTTCCTTCTCCAGGCTTTGCGCCATGTCCAGCACCTCGTCCAGCTCATGGAACCCAAGGCCGCCCCCGGTGGTGAAGAACTTTAGGCCGTTAAGTTGCCAGGGATGATGGCTGGCCGTGACCATGATGGAGCCATCCGGGCGGAAGCCGTCGGTCAGAATGGCCATATACATGGCGGGCGTGGTGCACATGCCATAATCGACCGCCTTCGCGCCCGCCGAAGCGATGCCCTCCGCGGCGGCGGCCAGCAGCTGCGGACCGGAGACGCGGCTGTCGCGCCCCAGCGCCACGCTGACGCTCTCGATGGGCTTGCCAGCCTTTTGGGCCACGTAGCGCGCAAAGGCCATGCCCAGGGTTTTGGCCACGTCCGCCGTCAGGGTCGCGCCGTCGCCCACGGCCACCCCGCGCACGTCGGACCCGCTTTTGAGCTTTCGGTAATCCATTTTGTCACGCTCCTTGTCTATGCATCCAGCTTTGCCATGCCCTCGTCCGCAGCCTGCCGAAGCAGCAGGTAGAGAGGTTTGAGGCGCAGAAAATCCTCCGCAACCCGTTCGGCGATTGTCGGGCGGTAGCTCTCTCCCAGCGGAACGCCCACGCGCTTGACGTAGATCTCCTTGCAGGGATAGAGCATCGCCAGATCGGCGGGCATGCCCGCCGGAGGTTTCATGTTTCGATAGCGGTCCCCGTACATGAGCAGCGATTCATCCGGGACGCCGCTTTGCCTCAGCGCCCGCCGCACCTCGGCGGGCTTTTTGAGCATGCGCCGGCGCAGCGCGTCCATGGCCGGACGGTTATAGCCCCAAAAGCCCACGCCCCACTCCACGACCTCGGGCGAAAGCTCGAACCAGTACATCACGGAGTGTTCGCGCGCCTCGCCCGAGCGGCGAAACAGCAGCCACATATGATCGCGGTAGGGGGATTTGTCGCGGGTAAAGCGGATATCGCGGTTGATGCGCGCAAGGCACTTGCCGGGCCGCGTTTCCATATCGCCGGCAATGCTCAGCACCGTGGGGGCCATCGCCTCGATAAAGGCGCGAAACGGCTCGCGCACGTAAGCCTCATATTCCGCGCGATGCTGGTGAAACCACGGCGTTTCATTATGAAAGCGCAGATCCAGAAAAAAACGGATCGTTTCTTCAGGGAAGCCCGGAAACATGCGTATTCCTCATCCTTTCGCCCAGTATTATACCCGATTTCCAGCCTGTTTTCAAGCTCCCGGGCATTTTAAAGGGCCGCCCCGCCTTATGGCGAAGCGGCCCTCACAGCTGCATCAGGAACCAAACTGGCGGCTGCGGCGCCGGCGGCCGGTCGGCGCAGGCTCCCCGGCGGGACGCCGGAAAGCGCTGTCGTCATAGGCCTGCTTCGGGTCAGTCTCCCGGTCATCGGGCACATGGCCATCCACGCCGTCCGCTTCCTCATCCCCGGCGGAATAGGCGTCCTCCTCATAGCCGTCATACGTGCCGTCATAGGTCAGGTCCTCGTATGTGGCGGCACCATAGCCCGTGCCGTCGTCGTAGGCGTCGTCCGCGGCGTCGTAGCCCGTGCCGTCGTCGTAGGCGTCCGCGGCATCGTAGCCCGTGCCGTCGTCGTAGGCGTCCGCGGCGTCGTATGCGTCTGCGGCGTCGTAGCCCGTGCCGTCGTCGTAGGCGTCCGCGGCATCATCATATGTCTCCGACGCGCCATCGTCCTCGGGCGAGCCATAGACCATCCGATCATCCTCCGCAGCAGGCGCATCGTCCTTTTCTTCCTGCCCGTCTTGGGATGCCTGAGGCGCGACGGTGGCCATGTCCTCGTCATAGAACCCGCCACCGATGGCGGAATAGCCCTCCTCGTCCTTCTCCACGGGAACAGGCGCCGCGCTGCGCGCATATTTGAGATGCGGAAGCTCGAGGTCCTCCTCGCCTTCCTCGTCCAGGGCCGTGGAGTTGACGGTGACCTCCTCCTCGGTGGGCTGCGGCGGCTCTTCCTCCTCGGCGGGCGTCACATAGTCGCGCCGCTTTGCGCGCTCAAGCTGGTCGATCGCGGATTTGCTGGCCTTGCGCTGGTCCGCCCTGCGCTTGGTGGCGATGATGAGCAGCACGCACGAGGCCACCAGCAGGAGGCCTGCCACAACAATCACCGGCAGCAGCACGCTTTGAATGACCTTGGGCACCCTGCCCACGCTGGGATCGGTGATGGGGGGAACCGTAGCGGGGCTGAAGGTGGGATCGGGCGTGGGCTCGGGCGGCGGGGTGGGCGTAGCGGGAGCGGGCGTGGGAACAGAGAAGGCGATCTGGATTTCGTTGCTTTCAAACGTCAGCTTGCTCTCCAGCGGGTCCTCGGCCGTCACGGTAAAGCGGAACTTGCCCGCCATGGACAGCGCCGTGTCGCGCGAAAGCGTCCGCGATTCGCCGGCAGGAATGCTGGCAAAGGTATAGATCTGCGTATCGCCGTGGGAGACCACCACATTTTTGGCCTCCACCTGGCTGTCGTTGACGATGTCCACGGTGAAGCGGACCAGGCCCGGCTGTTCAAAAACCTCGGTGCGGTCCGCCGTGGCGGTCACGGTAAGGTTAAGCGCATCCTCGGGCGCAACGGCGGTCACGGTCAGCGGCTCGGTCATCACCGACATCTCCGTCCCGCCCTCGTCGGTGGCGGTCACGGTAAACTGGTACTCCGCCGTGACGGGAACGGTGATCTCCTTTTCCAGCGTAAGGCTTTGGCCGGCCTTGAGCTGCTGGTTGGTAAAGACGTCACCCAGCGAGGGATCGCTCACGCGCAGGTCGCTGTAATCGACGCTGCCGGTGTTTTTCAGCTCCAGGGAGAGGGTGACGGTGCCGTTTTCCACCACGCCCTTGACGTTGCTGCTCAGCTTGGCCGTCAGGGAGGATTCGCCGTAGGCGATGGTCTGGTTTTCGACGGTATAGGTCTGCGTCTTGCTTTCGGTTTCGGACTTGTAGGTGATGGTGGCGCCGCTGGTGAGGTCCTTTTTGCCCATGGTGACGGTATAGCGGACCTCGGCGGTCTTTCCGGGCTCCAGCTCGGGGATGGTCTGCTTCTCTTTGTGAATGTCCTTGTTTTCCTGGATGGTGACATCCGTGAGGGTCACGGTGCCGCTGTTGGTAATGTCATAGCGCACCACCACCTCCTGGTCCTCACCGGCGACGGTGGGGCTGATGGTGCGTTTGACCTCGATATCCGTCTGTGCCGTCTGCAGGGAGATCTGCTGACGGATCGGCTGGCTCTGGTCAACGGCTTCGCCGCTGTCCTTGTAGAGGGTATATTTGACATAATAAACCACGGACCCGTTTTCCAGCGTGCGTTCGCTGACGTCGTAGGTCCCCGTCCAGGTCGCGCTCTCGCCCGCCTTGAGCATGACCGCGCCGTTGGTTCCGAAGTCGGAGACGATCTGCGCCGCGGGGTCGTAGAGCACGACCGGGTCCTTCATATCGGTATCGCCGGAGTTGGAGATGGTGATGGTGACATTGACCGTACCGGGACCTGTCAGCTTGTTGGGGTCGAGCTCCATGCTGCATACGATGGGGTCCGTCTCCGCCGCGGAGGCAACCCCAAGAAGCAGCACAAGCGCTGCAACTGCCAGGCACAGAAAAAGTCCCTTGCGTTTCATCATGTAATATCGGGTGGAATACTCCGCCCTTCCTCCCTTCGGCAAGCCGACGGCTTATTGATACGGACGCGCCCATGGTCATTCTTTCCATCCGGCGGCCCGACGATTCCGTACGCATTGGAAATTCTATGGTTCTTCGATGATATTTTATTGCAAAAGCGTCCGGCTGTCAAGCGCCGCGGCCATTTCCGGGCGTGCGCGCCCATAAAACGCGGCGCGCGCCCGTTTTCCTGCCGCCTCAGGGGATGAGGTTGAGCATATCCTCCTCGTTGTTGACGTCCACAAAGCTGTCCGGCACCTCGCCTACGATGATGCTTTCGGCGATGGGGACGGTGCTGGTAACCTCCACAAGCTGCGAGCCCGTGGGAACGATGAGGCTGACCGTGGCGCGCAGGTTGAGAAAGATCTTGTGGCGGGTCTGGTTGATTCCCGCGGTTTCAAACTCGGTATCGAAGCTGGTATGCACCGCGCCCACCGGCAGGATCTGTACCTCCAGCCTGGGGCCGAAGCCCGACAGGAAGCGCACGCCCAGCGCGGCGCCCAGCGGAATTTCCACAAACTGGTTTTCCGCGCTGTTGAGCTCCTCCTCCGCCAGCAGCGCGGTCCGGGCGGCCAGCTCGTTCATGCGCATGGTGTTGGCCCTGAGCATGGATATGCGGCCCTGCGCGTCGGTCTGCGCGTCAATGAGCTCCTCGTAGGTAATGCCCTGGGCCGTCACCTCCTTCACCGCGCGGTTGATGGTCTCCACCGCCATCGAATAGGCGCGGGCGAAGGCCATGTCCAGCATGGTCTGGCTGAGGTTCTGTTCCATGGCGATCAGACCCGCCGCCAGCAGCAGCCCCGCGATGAGCAGCCAGCGAAGCCATCCCCGTTTTCTGTGCGCGCACGCGGTCACCTCAATCCCTCCCCGTTGCATGCGTATGCGCAAGAGGTCGAAAAAAACCCTCCGGCCCGCGATTGTTACAGCGCCTATCTGGCGCCGCCGGGCAGGGTATGTTATAATGGGTCGGAGCAACGCCAATGTTTCTCGGGAGGGAACGCCTTGTACAATCCCAACGAACCCTATCAGCCCTACGCGCAAAGCGGCGGCGAGCCTTACGAGGAAGGCTGGGAGGAGGATGTCGCCTACAGCCTGCCGGAGGAGGCGCCCCGCAAACGCACCATATTTAAGCCCAGGCTGACCAAGCCCAATTTTGTGCTGTCGGTGCTTGTCAACGCTGTGCGCCTGACGGCGCTGCTGATTGTGCTGTGCGGTCTGGCGCTGGCGGGCGCGGTGGTGGGCATTGCCAAGGGCTATATGGAAACCGCGCCCACGCTGGACCTGGCCCTTTTGGACGACCAGGACAAGACCAGCTTTCTCTACGACGCGCAGGGCAACGTCATCACCGACTACAAGGGCACCGAGAACCGCATCATGGTCAACATCTCCCTCATGCCGGAGAATCTGCGCAACGCTTTTGTCGCCGTGGAGGATGCGCGCTTTTATACCCACAACGGCATCGACATCAAGCGCATCATCGGCTCCTTTATCCAGAACTTCGTCTCCGGCACCCAGCAGGGCGGCTCGACCATCACCCAGCAGCTCATCAAAAACACGGTGCTGAGCAACGAGCTCAGCTACAAGCGCAAGATCCAGGAGGCCTACCTGGCCATGCAGCTGGAAACCAAGTACACCAAGCTGCAAATTCTGGAGTACTACCTCAACACCATCTACCTGGGCGAAAACTACTACGGCGTGCAGGTGGCGGCGCAGGGGTATTTCGGCAAGGAGCTGAGTGAGCTGACCCTGCGCGAGTGCGCCATGCTCGCAGGTCTGACCAACAACCCTTACTACTATAATCCCCGCCGCAACTTCTACACCCGCACCTCCGACACCACCGACTACAAGGCGCTTACCAACAATCGCACGGATTATGTGCTGCGCTGCATGTATGAAAACGAGTTCATCACCCAGCAGCAGTACCAGGAGGCGCTGGACCCCTCCACGGCGCATGTGCTGGAGACCTCCACCACCGAGGGCGACGGGATGTACCAATACGCCCATTACGTGGAATACGCCGTGCAGGACATCGTGGACTGCTTCCTTGAGCTCAACGGCCTGGAGGACACCAGCGAAAACCGCAGCAAGATGGAAAACGAGCTGCGCACCGGCGGCTATCATGTCACGTTGGCCATCGACACCGAGATTCAGGAAATCGTGGAGGAAACGCTGGAAACCTGGGACAAGTACCCCGCTTTGCGCGACCCCAGCGACAAGGTCTACCGCACCCTCAACTACGACGGCACCTATGACGAAATCATCCAGCCCCAGGCCGCGGCGGTGGTTTTGGACTACCGCACGGGCGAGCTGAAGGCCATCGTGGGTTCGCGCACGCGACCTACCGCCCGAAAGACCCTTAACCGCGCCACGGACATGAAGATGCCCGTCGGCTCCGCCATCAAGCCCATCGCCGTCTATGCGCCCGCCCTGGAGATGGGCTATTCCCCCGCCAGCATCGTCTACAACATCCCCGTGCCCATCACCGGGTGGACCGGCTCGGACGGCAAGGACACCTGGCCCAAGAACTACGGCGGGAGTGATTACGTAGGCCCCGAAACCCTGCGCAACGGCATGAAGCGCAGCCACAACGTCGCGGCGGCGCAGACGCTCCTGACCATGGTGGGCGTGGACCGTTCGGTGGATTTCCTCATGCGCATGGGCGTGGACCGCGACAACATCGACGCAACGCCCTTCGGCCTCTCCCTGGGCTCCAGCGGCATCACCCCGGTGCAGCTGGCCGTGGCCTTCGGCGTGCTCGGCAACGGGGGCGTCTATCAGGAGCCGATCTCCTTCCTGGGCATCTCCGACAGCGCCGGAAACGTGGTCTATGACAGCCACGCCCAGCAGGAGCGCCGTCAGGTGTTCCGTCCCTCCACCGCCTGGATGGCCGTGGACATGATGAAGGACGTCGTCTCCAGCGGCACGGCCACCGCCGCCAAGATCAGCGGGCAGACCGTCGCCGGCAAGACCGGCACCAACAGCGACCAGCGCGGCGTCACGTTTGTGGGCATGACGGGCTGGTATGTCAGCTCCATCTGGGTCGGCCATGACAACTACAAGCCGCTTTCCTCCAAGACAACCGGCAGCTCCGGCGCGCTGCCCATCTGGAAGAGCTACATGACCAAGATCCATGAAGCCAAGGGGCTGGAGAACCGCGACATCATCGAGGCCAACCCCGAGGACCTGGGGCTGGTCAAGGTAACGACCTGCGCCGTGAGCGGCCAGCTCGCCACCGAGGCCTGCTACAACGACAGCAAGGGCTATGGCGTGGTGACCGATTACTGGTATGAGCCCACCGTCCCCACCGTCTCCTGCCAGATGCACCAGTCCGTGGTCACCTGCGCCCAGACCGGGATGCTCGCCACGGAGTACTGTCCGAGCACCGCCACCACCGGCGTGGTGGTCATCCCAAGCGGCCATCCCCTGAGCCTCTATGCCAGCGACAGCCAGTATGGACCCGTCATCGCCGAATATCTGGGCACGGCGAGCAACCTGGGCTATTGTACGCTGCACACCAGCTACGAAAGCGCCGCGGGCGGCGGCTGGGCGGACGGCGGCGGCTATAGCGACGGTTCGCAGGGAATGGAAAACGCCCTCATTCCCGACGCCCGGCAGCTTCTGCAAAGCGCTTACGACCTGATGGGCTCCATGGACACCTCCTCCGCGGCCTATGCATCCATCCAGAGCGCGGCGGCCACCCTGGAGAGCATCCTCTCCGGCAGCAATCCCGGCACGGCGGACGTGGCCGCGGGCATGGCGATGCTGACCCAGGCCATGGCGGGAGCCTACTGAAAAAGAAAAAAGGGCGCCCGGCGCGTACCATCTACGCTCCGGGCGCCCTTTCTTTGCGTTCAGCCGTCCAGTCCGGCGGACTGACGCTCCATGTTCTCCACCACGATATCATGGATGTCGCCCAGCGAGGCGCAGTATTCCAGCACCTGCCAGGGTTCATTGGTATGATAGTGGATCTTAATCAGCTCGTCGTCGCCCACCGCCAGCAGGCAATCGCCCCTGATGTTGTTGGTGATGTAGTCGTTGATGCGGTCCTCGTCAAGACCTGTTCCTTCGATGAGCAGCTGGGTATCGAATTTGAATTCCAGCACGGGGCCTACCTCCTTTGCGCAGGTTTTCTCAACGGATGCCAAGCAAGTCCAGGGTTCTGGGCAGGCCCGCCAGCGCGTCGGCAACCTTTGCGGCGTCGCATCCGCTGAGCATGACCAGCGGAGCCACCCAGTTGCTGGCCGCCATGTCGGCGGCAGCGAGGAAGCCGCCGCGGACCTTGCGCGAGGCGACCTCGATGAAGCGGCGCATGCCGGCCGCCATGGCGTCGGGGAGCACGAGCTCGGCCTGCGAAAGCACGCGCTTGAGGTCGGAAAACCACTTTTCCGCCTCGCTGAGCATGGGATGCGAATCCGCGCGGATGGCGGCGAAGGATTCCAGGGACGCCGGCGCCACGGGCTTCCATTCCGCAGCCCGCCCAAAGCCGCGCTTGAGCATGGCGGGCACATTGATGACAGGATAGGGCAAAAGCCGGTCCGCCTCGCCGGGCATGACGCTCTCGTCAGCCAAAAACAGCGTCTTGTGGCCAAAGACCGTCATCGTCTCCGTTCCCAGCGGCTGGACGGTCACGGTGGGCGTGCGGTGCGCGTCCTCGGGCAGCAGGCTTATCATTTCCACGTACGCGCCGGGCCAGACGGTGGCCGAAACGCTCTTGAGTCCGAAGCTCTCCAAAAGCGTCTGGGCGAAGAGCTGCGCGTCGGTCAGCGTGCGGGCGCGGAAGCACAGCGCGTCATAGAGCGAAAAGCTTATCAAAAGGCTTACCGCCTCGTCGTCGCTGAT
>CALVKX010000053.1 GCA_944333375.1 uncultured Eubacteriales bacterium | reverse complement strand
GAAAACCGGCTTCTCCCATCCGGGGGCGCCTGCCCGCGCAGGCGCCCCGGATGCATGAGCATGAAAGCGGAGAGGACGGAAGCAAAAAAAAGCCCCTATGGGCAACGAAACGGGGAAAACGCGCATGAACGGAATCTATGTGCTTGTTCAATGTACGTGGGGAGCGTTGCAGACCCTGCTGGGCCTGGCCGTGTTTGCGCTACATGTCAAAGAAAGGCATTTCCGCTATCATGGCGCTGTCGTCACCCAATGGAAATGCCGATCGAGCGTATCGCTGGGGCTGTTTGTTTTCGTCACGGACCGGCCATATTTTGCAGAGAAATTCAAGGGAGAGATCCCTGTCTCCGAGCTGGCGGCGCGGCTTGTCGTCCATGAATACGGCCACACCCTTCAATCCCTGATACTTGGACCGCTGTACCTGCCTGTAATCGGCGTTTCTTCGACGGTTTGGGGATTTCTTCCGCGGCTTGCCCGCAGGAGGCGGGAGAGGGGAATCTCCTACTTCGCTTTTTTTACGGAACGGTGGGCGAACCGGCTGGGAGAGTTGGCGACGAAGGAACGCTCCATGGGGCAGCTTGTGATCGACTGAAAACGGTCTTGGCCCTCCGAATGAATTTGTATCGCTTGCTGGCGTGCAATCGTCAAGCAGCTACGCCGTTAGGCCGCCTGCTCCATCAGATAGGCATCCAGCCGCATTTTTACATTTTCCTGCAGATTGCGGTAGAAAAACTGGTAGTCATACAGGTGGTACACTCCGTCGGGAAAGATGGACAGCACCGGAGGGTATTCCTCCGGGGTCACATCGGTCACCTTCAGAGCACCGCGGATGGGATCGATATAGGCGCCACAGAGATGAGGAATCTCAGAAACGATGCTTCCGCTGTAGTCAGTAAAACAGGCACCCAGATTCTCAGCTTTGCCGGCGGGAGTTCCGTCGGTTTTCCAGTTCAGGGGATTGATGGCCAGGGTGCGCATACCGAGGGGAATTAGCGGGGAATCCGCGACCGCCTCCGCTTCGCTGTTGAAGGAGACGATCACCCCGGTATCATCTTCTCCTGTGGCAAAACGCAGATGCGGATACTCCGCCAGTTCCTCTTTGGTGATGCTCCAGCCGATGGCATAGCAGGCCACCAACAGGGCGTCTACCTCGGCATCGGCAAAGCAGTCCTTGAGCAATCGAATACACATGTCCGCTCCCTGGGAAAACCCGGCCAGGATGATGGGCCTGCCTCCATTGTAGTATTCCAGATAGTATGTAAAAGCGTCTTTTACATCCTCATAGGCGATAGACAGATAGGGTTTCTGTTCCTCAGCGGGCAGTTCATAGACATTCAATCCCACCTGACGGTAGTAGGGAGCAAAGAACCGGGCCTCCTGGTCATAGATGCCTTTTTCCATGTTGATGGCTCCCAGGAAATTTACCCGGGTGGCCTTATCATCCATGGACATGTTGAAACGGTCCGTTTCTCCGCCATAGACCGTGGGACAAATAAAAAACACATCCGCCGCCGCGGTTTTATCCGTCTCCAGATAAGCCCAGTTTTCTGCCTGGGCGTACATGGAAGACTGTCCGCCGGCCTTTCCGTACCCTGCCGGGATGAACAGCAGGACCAACGCGGAAAACAACGCCGCAACTTTCTGTTTCATCAGGCAACGACTCCTTGATTGGATAGACTGAATCCCCTACCGTCAGTCATAGGTATAGTGATCGGTCGCGCCCTGCTTGTTCAGGTTCCAGGCGGAGCGCACGTCCATTACGCCGCCGACCTGAATGTCCCAGCCGTCGGCACTTGCACTCTGGTTCTTGCCGCCGTTGTTCAGCTCGATTCCCGCCAGCGTCTCGCGGATGCCGTCGGGCAGGCCCAATGCCGCCGTCTGCGGAATTCCACGGCAAAGGGCCGTCCAGGTCGCGCCGGGGGTCAGCGTCTCGACCGTGATGATGATCTGGCCGATTTGTCCGCCGTCAAACGAGGTCAGGCGCACCGTGCAGTCCTCCGGGGCGGCGTAGGTATACTGATAGCGAATATTGCCGTGGTTGTCGCTCAGCTCCTCCGCCGCGCTGAGCGTCATCTCCGCGCCCCTTCCGGCCATTTCCTGCGCAATGCTCTGCGCAATCGCGGAGGCGGGAACATCCGGCATTGCCGGCGCGGCCGCCTTAAATGTGCACAGATAGCCATAATCCTCATTGCTGGAGGAAAGCAGCGGACGAAGCGTTTCGGCATCACCGAAGATCGTGTAATCCAGCGCACCCTTGGTGCCCAGGACGTTCGGGCCCAATGTGGTTACGCTCTGGGGAAAAGCAACGCTGACCAGATGGCCGCTGACTCGTTCCAGGGCATAGCCGTCCAGGCCTGTGATCCCTTCTTCGATGACAACGTCCGTCACGCACGCAAGCTCGTCCTCGGACAACAGCGCCAGTATATCGGACGGGACGGTACCGCTTCCACCGATGGTAAGCGTCCCTTCCTCACTCAGCGCCAGCGTAACCCCTTCGCATAGCGCCGTCATGGGCAATGCAAACAAGAAGGCAAGCGCAAGCGCCAAGGTGCTTCGAACAAATCGGTTCATGATCCTGCTCCTCCCTGCAAAATTCATGCGGGCACATTATAGCACGTTTTTCGGGGACCAACAAGGACAGAAACATGTGCCCCATGCATAAGCTGCATAAGACGGCGTGCGGCATTTTGGTCGTGTAACACCGCAATACATAATTGAAAAAAAGAGGCTTGAGCACCCGTTTGGTATCGTTGGGTCACGACACCAATCAGGAACGAAACTCAAGTCTCATGAACAGTGGAAATATTGGCAAGCTTTGCTCATCTATGCCCAGAAATATGGTGTAAGCCGGGCCTGGGGGAAGTGCAGCACAAGCCGTTCCTCCATCCGCTTCTGGCTGGCCCGTTACGACGGTTCCTTGCAATCCCTGGCCTGCCGGTCCCGCTGCTCTCACAGCCATCGCAATCAGCATGCCCCGGCGGAGAGAAAGCCGGGCTCCAAAAGGAGACAACTTTTCATCCTCTCCCCAACCGCTCGCCGTTCGTCCCCGGCGGGGCCTCAGCGATAGCCGATGCCGCCGCAGAAGCTGCAGTTGCCGGAGCCAACGGGCCGGCAGGAGGTGCAGTCCTGCTTGACCCATTCGGTTGTGCCGGCCAGAAGCTTGCGCACGCGGCCGGTGCCGCCGCAGTTGGTGCACTTTCCGCTACCAAAGCAGGACCCGCATTTCTGCTTTCCGTCCGAGGTGGCGGACGCCGCGCTGTTTCCACCCAGCTCGGGGTACAACGCGGCAAAGGCGTCATTGTACGCTGCTGTAATTTCGCCGCCCATAAAGCCGCTGGCGCGCCAGAAATCCAGCGTGATCTCATACTGGGCATCGCCCGCCGCCTTGCGCAGGATATATTCGTAATGATACTCTCCCTTGTTTCCCTCGTGCACGAGCGTAAAGCCACATTCGTGCTCCAGGTAATCCGCATAGCTGTCGCACAGGGCCCGCGCGCCCTCAACATCTTCGTTGCGGCTATATTTGCGATAGCCGTAATAGATCTGTCCCGCATCGTTGAATGCTATGCTGTCATAGCCGATGTAAGTGCCAAGCACCTTTTCGCTGTATTCGTGCATCGTCATCGGAACCGCATTGGTTTCGCCGCCGTCATCTTCCCCGCCAAAGAGAATGGCCGCATACTCCTCCATCAACGCGTAGCTGTTCTGCGTCAGGGTCAGCTTAACGCCCGCGCCCGGCGGCGACTGCTCGAAGCCCTCGATGGCCGCGCGCATGTCGGACGGAGAGGCCCCGATCAGGCGGTAGCAGTAGATCGCGTCCCCGGACGGCGAGCCGGTGAACCATTCGAGGCAAAGCACATCGTTTCCGTCCGCGGCAAACAGTACAAATTCCTCATGCCCGCTTTGAAACGCCATCGTTCCGCTGTACATGTTCTCCCAGTCAAATGCCGGATCGCCCGAATACGACGGTTCGCTTACCAGCGAATAAACCATATAGAGGGACATGAGCGCGCGGTTTTCCTCGCTCCAGCCGGATATGTTGTCCCAGTCCAGCCCTTCCGGCGCGGTTGCGCCGACGGTATACAAAAGCTCGGCATACTGTTCAAAATCAGCATCTTCCGCGCCGGCATAGAAGGTTTCATCATCGAGCGGATAGAAGGGCATCGCGCCATAGCCGTCGATGAGAATGCCGCAGAGGCAATCATCCGCGTTTGTAAGCACGCCCCGGATGCCGTGGTACAGGTCGTCCGCTTCGCTGGCGGTCATGCCTTCCTGTTCGCCCTGGAAGGAAAACAGAAGCTCCTGCCAGTTATCGTGGTCCTGATAGCCGTCCACCGTGACCGGGCAGGATTCCTCCCGCAGGAACTCCCCGGACTCGTCCATCACATAATAGCGGAGTGTCAGCACCTCCCCGGCATGCACCGCGGCCGTATCGGGAATAACCCCCGATTCCAGAAGCCCGGGCATCATATCTTCATCTTTGAGCGTGAAAGAGATGATCTCCGGGCCGTCTTCCGGGACGGACGAAGGATTCGGAATGACATAATACCGATCTCTCCGGCACTGCCAGGTGTACTCGCATCCCTCCGAAACGAGGCTCGCGTCCGCGATCAGCGCGCCATCGCCCGAATCGGGGTCGCGCGCGACAACGGCCAGACCCGAGGTTTCCTCGTCTCCGTCCCGCCATCTCATGAGGTTGGTAAGATACGGGGAATCAAGATCCTGCGATACGGAACGGATGTAATAGTATGTCAGCCTGTCGCCGTTGAGGCCGTTTGCCGCGCAGTTGGTGCAGAAACCGCCCGCCACGGATTCGCCGCAGTCCGGGCACTGCCACGTCTTCCCGTCCGGCTTTGCGGCGCCGCAGTTCGAGCAGAAATTGCCCTGGTTTTCCGCGCCGCAGGCGGTGCAGGTCCACGTTTCGGCCGGTCTGGCGCTGCCGCAGTTCGAGCAGAAATTGCCCAACGCCTCGCTGCCGCAGTTGGCGCACGTCCACGTGTCTTGCGCCGTCGCGGAGCCGAAGGCGCAAATCAGGCAAAGCATCAGGGCCCAACAGATAAACCTTTTCATACGATCTCCCACGCTTTCAAACGATAGAATGGTGGTTCCCGCCCGGCGCCGGGGAGAAAGGGCTCCTCCGGCGGCCTTGCAACGTTTCCTTCGGTTTGCCGGATCGGGCATGGCACGTCTCCCTGCCGCCCGCAAGGACCGCGCGCCGACAGGCAAACCATTGATGACACTATCATACTATCGCTTTTTCTGGCTGTCAATGTATGACTGCATATCGTATGAGCTATCTGCGCGTGACCAGCCTTTGCTGCAAGGTCCGTCGAAAGCGGACATGCGGCTGTCCGCCCGCGTCCGGCCGGAAACCGAAGGCATCCGCTCATCGGCACTTCTTTCTGAAAAGCTCCTTCAGCCTCGTAAAGCCAAAGGTGAAACCAACCACGACGATGAAGATCTCAAGGCGGCCAAGCAGCATGCCGATCATCTCCACGATCAGCGTGGCATCGTTGGTTGTGGGGCCGGTGATGCCAATGGACAGACCGACGGTCCCCAAAGACGAGGCAAAATCAAACATGGCCTCCATCAGCGTGCAGTCAGCCGTGACGGTCATGGCCAGCGAACCGGCCACATAGATAACCAGATAGGTCATCACAAAACCCGTGGTATCGTCTGCCAGCTCATGATCGATGGGCGTTTTGCCTGAAGCCTTCACATACTGGGGCAGTTCCACGTTGCTCCCGGGCGAAAGCTTCTTTTTGATCTCAATGGCACACAGCCGCAGCATCAGATAGACGCGTGTGAGTTTGATGCCGCCTGCGGTGGAGCCGATGCCGCCGCCGATCACCATCATCAGGATCAGCACGCCAACGGCAAAATGCGGCCATCGGTCATAGCTCATGGTGGAATAGCCGGTGGTGGACAGGGCCGACACCACGTCAAACGCCGCCTTCCTCAGCCCCCCGGCAAGGCTGATATTCAGCCCGCGGGCAAGGGATGCGGCGGTGGGCGGGATGAAAACCGCCAGCAATCGGTTTCATCCACCCGTCAGCGCATGAACGGTATTGAGCTCCTGCCCGCTGCCGGCGATGACCACCAGCGTATCCCCGGCGAGGATGCGCGTATCGCCGCGGGGAATGAGGGTGACATCGCCGCGAAGCACGCAGCCGACGATGGATTCCTTCGGCAGCGGGGTTTCCCACAGCTTCTTTCCGGCAGCCGGAGAGCTGCCGGGAATCTGCACCTCCATGACCTGGACGCGTCCGTGGTCGACCGGAATCACGTTGGTCATTTCATCGATAAAAGCCTGCTGCTGAATGATGCTTGTGATGCCGGAGACGGCGCATACCACGCCGTCAACGCCCATCTGATAAAAGAAAGCGGTTTTGTTTGGATCCCCCAGCACAGACACGGTTTTTGAAATGCCAAACAGCTTTTTGCAAAGCTGGCAGGCGACCAGATTGTCCGTATCCCTGCTGGACAGCGCGATGGCGATGTCGCATTGTGCGGCGCCCGCCTCATCCAGAATATAGGGCTTTGTCCCGTCGCCATGGATGACGTTCAGGCCCTTCAGTTCGGCCAGCATAACGCAGTCCTCATAGCTGACATTGATTGCCGTCACCTGATATCCCTGCCCGAGCAGAGAGGCGGCCATGGACTTTGCCTTGCTGCGCCCGCCAATCAGCAGTATGCGCTGATTTTTTTCCTGTTCATGAGAAGGCCTCCTTTGCCGGGCTGCCGTCGAGCAACCTGTCGATCACCTTGCCCATATTCCTGAAAAAGTAGTTGAGCAGATTGTATTCCAGAGGCGTAAGATGCAGCGTTTCGCCTTTGAGAAAAACTCCATGTCCATGCTAAGCTCACCCACCGAAAGCACCGGCTGCTCCTGCGTTCTTGTCATCTTGTGAAGATGACGGATCATCACCCGGATGCGCGCCATCAGCTCCGTTGCAGAGAAAGGCTTGGTCAGGTAATCATCCGCGCCGGCATCCAACGCGGCCACCTTTTCCTTGTCCTGATCGCGTGCGGATACGACGAGGATGGGCAGCTCGGACCAGCTGCGAACCTTGTCGATCACTTCCATCCCGTCAAAATCCGGCAGGCCAAGATCCAGAATCATCAGGTCGATTTTCTGGGAGATCAGGATTTCCATGGCCTGCTGCGCGGCGCTGGCCGTATGGTATGCAAAGCCTTCCTGCTTCAAGGCATAGGCGATAAAGTTGCGGATTTGCGCGTCATCCTCGACAATCAGAAGCGTTTCAAAGTGGGCAGTCACGAGTTTTCACCTCCCAGGGGCAGGACAAAGGTAAAGGCCGCGCCGCCTCCAACGCGGTTTTCGGCCCGGATGCTTCCGCCGTGGGCTTCTATTACGGACTGGCAGATGGAAAGTCCCAGCCCGACGCCGCGCCTGGCGTCCGCACACGTGTTGCGGGCGGCATAAAACATCTGAAAGATGTGCGGAAGGTCATGCTCCGCAATGCCGCTGCCCCGGTCTGATACCGTCACACGGACCGTTTCCCGATCCGTGCTGACGGATATCGCAATTTCTGCGTCCGCTGGCGTATGCTTGGCGGCGTTGTCCAAAAGGTTTATCAGCACCTGGCTAATCAGCTTTGCATCCATGGGAACCATCACAACCTCGTCGGGCATATTTACATCAATGCTTCGGCCGGGAAGACGTTTTTCCATAACCGTCAGCGCCGCGCCGATCACCTCCTCCAGCGCTTCCGGCTGCTTGTCGAGCACCAGCTTGCCGTCCTGAAGCTTTGTCAGATTGAGAATGTTTTCCACCAGGCCGTGAAGCCACTCGGCATCCCGGTAGATATCCCGGGCCAGCCCGTAACGGGGATCGTCGCGTTGCGTCGCATCCATCAGCATTTCGCTTGTTCCCATAATGCCCGACAGCGGTGTGCGAATATCATGAGAAATGGCCCGAAGCAGATTGCCCCGGTATCGCTCCTGCATGGTTTCCTCCCGGCTTCTGGCCTGTTCACGCAGACTGCGCAGCCTCTCCAGCGCCAAAGCCGAGCTTTCGATGATGGAATGAAGCATCCTTGTCTGTGATTGGGACATTTCTGTTCCGATGCCTTTGGGAATACTCAGAACGGCCAGCATCGTCGTCTGTCCGCAGATGGGATACAGACAATCCTGACCGCTCGTTTCAACAGAGGAATGAAGCTGTTCCACGCGCCGCCGAAGTTCATCTGCGCCGCTCAGCTCGCGGCGTATCACGCTACCGTCCGCTATGCGCTGGATGAAGGCCTTTTCCGGGACGCCCTTTTCATCAAAGCAGATGCAGGCCGCATTTCGGCGCAGCATATCGCTCACCGTCGTCACGACAATTTCCGCAATCGCTTCCGTGTCCTGCGCATCGGTCAGGCGATTGGTCATCTAATACAGCGCGTTACTTTCTCCTTCTCGCACTTTGGCGTCTGCTGCGGCCTGTTTCACCTTGGATGTGAGCGTGCTGGTCACGATGGATGTAAACATCATGATGGCGAAGGTGACGATATAGGTCATGTCATCAACCTTCAGCGTATAGTAAGGCTCGGTAAAGAACCAGTTAAACAGCAGAAGAGACACGATGGATGCCCCGATGCCATACCCATACCCTCTTGTAAAACGGGCGATCAGCAGAACCGAAAAAATATAGACCACGACCACGTTGATTTTATGAAAACCCCAGTGCCCGAACAGAATACCGAGCAATGTGGATATCACCAGGATCATTGCGGTGAGCCCTGTGTCCCGCAGGCCATTCAATACCCCTTTTTTTCAATCCGAGCCTCCAAATACATCTCAAAGATAGAATCAGTATATCATAACCTTTATAAAAACGGCATTAGTTTTTCATGGTGCTTATAGCAGCCCGACAAAAAGCGGCATAGCATCAGAAGCATATTATATGAAAAAACTTCGCGACATTGCACATGAAGGCATAATAAAGCTTCCCAGCGTCCTCCGATCAATGAACAATGTCTGTCCATTTCAGCGCCTATACCTCGCTGCTCCCTGACCAAAATGCCGCACGCCGTCTTTGCTCTTGACGGGCGGGGCGGCGGCGGATATAATACGCTTATGTGTCGAAAAACATGCGGGAGGTGAGGGCTGTGCGAAAGGCGCTGGGAGTGGCGTTGGGGGCGGGGCTATTGCTGCTTCTGCTCAGCGCGCTGGTGGTGGCCATGCCGCAGGACGGCGCCGCGCCGCGCAGGCCCCAGCCGCCCTCGGCGCCGCCGGACGCCGTGCTGACGGCGGCCGCCCTGCCGGACGGGGCGCAGCCGCCCCAGGCGGTGAGCGGAGGGTGGAGCGCGCGCACGGGCGTGAGGATGGACCTTCCGCCGCAGGACATCGCAATGGGCGGGCCGGACGGACGCCGCGACGCCAACGGCCGGGTGATAACCGCGGCGCGCTATGCCGCGAGCGTGTATCAGGTGTTTCGCGCGGAGGCGGCGGGCGGGTGACCCCGCGGGAAAGCACAGGCGTTGACAGGCAATCATTTCAATATGGAAGGATGGCTGACATCATATGAAGGTCAACAATCGCCGCCGCGTGAAGATGAGCAAGCGGACCTCCGCGATCATCGTGCTTTGCGTGGCGCTGGTGCTTACGCTGGCCGTGGGCTATCTGGGCCTCAACGGCGCATGGCTGGACAACCGGGGGCTGTATAAGCTGCTGCCCTGGCTGCCCACCTCCGATGTGGACAACTGGCCGCAGTCCATCGCCCTGGGCCTGGACCTCAAGGGCGGCGTGTATGTGGAATATGAAGCGACGATGAGCGATGAAATGCGCGAGGAGGGCTATGACTTCGGCACGCTGCTGAACTCCACCATGAGCATCATCGCCAACCGCCTCACCGAAAAGGGCTATCCGGAAGCCACAGTGAGCCAGCTGGGCCAGACCGGCATCCGCGTGGAGATCCCGGATGTAACCGACCCCGCGGCCGTGCTGGACCTGATCGGTTCGCCGGCGAAGCTGGAGTTCCTTGATCCTGACGGCAATGTGTTCATGGAAGGCCGTCACCTGCAGTCCGCTACCCCCATCACCAATACCGAGACCGGCATGCCCGCCATCAGCTTCCGCCTGACCAGCGAGGGCGCGGAGATCTTCGGCGACATGACCGCCCAGTCCATCGGCAAGACCATCACCATCCAGTTGGACGGCGTCGTGCTCATGAGCCCCACCGTCAACGAGGCCATCTACGGCGGCGATGTGATGGTGACCGGCAGCTTCACTGAGGAACAGACGCAGGACATCTGCCTCAAGTTGCAAAGCGGCGCGCTGCCTCTGGATCTGCGCCAGGACAAGCTGGATACCATCTCCGCCACGCTGGGCATCGACGCGCTTTCCACCAGCATTACGGCGGCCATCATCGGCATTCTGATCGTCATGCTCATCATGCTCGTGCGCTACCGCATGTGCGGCCTGGTGGCTGACTGGGCGCTGTGCGTGTACATTATCCTCCTGTTCCTCTTCATCGCCGTCGTTCCCGGCATCCAGCTCACGCTGCCCGGTATTGCAGGTATCATCCTGGGCATCGGCATGGCGGTGGACGCCAACGTGGTCATCTTCGAGCGCGTGATGGAGGAGGTCCGCCTGGGCCGCCCGATGATTCACGCAGTGCGCATCGGCTTCAAAAACGCCATGAGCGCCGTGCTCGACGCCAACGTGACCACCATCATCGCCGCCGTGGTGCTGCTGTTCTATGGCACCGGCTCGGTGCAGGGCTTTGCCACGACGCTGCTGCTGGGCGTAATCACCAGCATGATCACGGCCATTGTGGTCACGCGTTTCCTGCTCACGCGCTTTGTGCGCGTGTTCCATGAGCCCAGGCTGTTTGTAGCGGTTAAACCCGCCGCAGACGCCGCTGTTGAAGGGGAGGCGAAGTAATATGAAAATTCAGAAGCGCGCCCGTGCCTGCCTGTGCGTTTCCGCCGCCATCCTGGTGATCGCATTGGTGATGTCCTTGATGGGCTACGGCATCAACTACGGCATCGACTTCGCAGGCGGTCTGAACATTCAGTACAACATGGGCGCCGCCTTTAACCAGGCCGATGTGGAAACCGCCCTGCGCAATCAGGGTATCACCCAGTTCACGATTTCCTCTTCCGGCGCGGAGGGACATGTGGTGCAGATCCGCGTGCCCACCCTCAGCGGCGACGAGGAGATCCAGAACCTGCAAAACGGTCTGGAGGCCGAGCTGTCCCAGATCTACCCCGACATGGATACCGAAACCGCCACCGCCAGCTA